>DATBBO010000104.1:0-2215 GCA_036270995.1 Dongiaceae bacterium
CCGTCGCGCTGCTCAGGGCCTCGCGGATGTTCTCGAGGCTGAGGCCGAGGGAGGCGACCTTGGCGGGGTCGATCTGGACCCGGATCGCCGGCTTCTGCTCGCCGTTCAGGTCGACCAGCCCGACGCCGGGAAGCTGGGAGATCTGCTGCGCCAGGAAGGTGTCGGCATATCCATCGACGACGCGCAAGGGGAGCGTGTCGGAGGAGGCGGCGATGGTGAGCACCTTCGCCGCGGCGGGATTGACCTTATGGTAGGTCGGCGGATCGGGCAGGTTCTTCGGAAGCAGGCCGCCGGCGGCATTGATGGCACTCTGGACGTCCTGCGCGGCGCCGTCGATGTTGCGCGACAGGCCGAACTGCAGGGTGATGGAGGTGGCGCCGAGGGTGCTCGTCGAGGTCATCTGCGTGAGCGCCGGGATCAGGCCGAACTGGCGCTCCAGCGGGGTGGCCACCGTGGCGGCCATGGTCTCGGCATTGGCACCGGGGAGGCTCGCCTCGACCTGGATGGTTGGAAAGTCGACCTGCGGCAGGGAGGCGATCGGCAGGAGGCCATAGGCAACGACCCCCGGCAGGACGATGCCGATGACGAGGAGGGCGGTCGCGATGGGGCGTTCGATGAAGGGCCGGGAGATGCTCACCGCTGGCTTCCTCGCTTACGGCAATTGCGCGGGTTGACCGGCACTGCCATCCGCAGCCGTCGACGGCCGCTGCTCGGTGACGGCCGAGCCGGGCCGAAGACTGTATTGCCCGTCGGTCACGACGCGCTCGCCGGCGGCAAGGCCGCTTTCGACGACGATCGTGCCGCCGCTTGCGGACCCCGTCGTGATCCGGCGCGGCTGCACCTTGTTGGCGCCGGTGATCACATAAACCCAGGCGCCGCGGTCGTCCTGCTGCACGGCATCCGCCGGGATCGTCAACACGCCCTTGAGGGAGGCCGCCAGCATGTGGGCATTCAGGAATTCGCCCGGCTTGATGGCGTGATCCTTGTTCGGGCAGGTCGCCTTGAGCCGGGCGGTGCCGGTGCTCTGATCGATCTGATTGTCGACCAGGGCCAGGGTGCATTCCGCGAGTCTGGTCCGGTCATCGCGGCTGAACATGGTGACGGGTATCACGCTGCCGGGACGCCCGATCGCCATCTGGACGATCTCATCCTCGGGAAGGGAGAAGACCACCGACATCGGCTCGATCTGGGTGATCACGACGATGCCCGGCTCGCTCGGCGAGATGACGTTGCCGACGTCGACCATGCGGATCCCGGTGACGCCGTCGATCGGCGTCCGGATGGTGGCGTAGTTGAGCTGGATCTGGGCCGCATCCGCCGTCGCCTGGTCGGCGCGCACGGCTGCTTCGAAGGTGGCGACCTGGGCCTTCTGGGCATCCAGGCTCTGCGAGGTGATGAATCCCTTCGTGGAGAGGGCCGTGAATCGCGCGAGATCGGCCTTGGCGTTGTTGAGCTGGACCTGATCCTTTGCCATGGCCGCCTGGGCGAGACGAAGCTGCGCGGCGAAGGGGAGGGGGTCGATCTGGGCCAGGATATCGCCCCGGTGGACCAGCTCGCCTTCCGTGAAGCGGATCTCGACGATCTGGCCGCTGACCCGCGGCTTGACCGTCACCGTGTTGTAGGCTTGAGCGGTGCCGAGCCCCGTCAGCCACAGGGAGAGATCGCCCTGGCGGGCGGCGGCGGCGGAGATCGGCACGGGAGGATCGGGAGCGTCCGCCTGTGGGGTTGCCTTCAGGGAGCCGTAGAGCCAATACCCGGCAGCGCAGAGGGCGGCCACCACCAGCAGCAGCGCGGCGACGGTCCCTGTGCCACGTCTGCTCCGAGTACCTGGGAGCGCCGGGCTGTCCAATTGGGAAACCGCCGGCAGGAGCCCTTCCGGTCGTTCCTGAGATCCCACGGTATTTCCGTTCCAGGCGATGGCGCGCGGGGATCAGCCTCAGCCAGGGCGGGGGCGGGGTCTATTAAATTGGAGTTTAAGGGTGGGGTCATGGCCTGACGACGCCCACGAGCCGCCGCAAGGCGAGATCAACCTGCCGGCAGCACCGCCTCATTTGTACGGATCCGCCGCGTCGCGCAGGCCATCGCCCAGGAAGTTGAAGGCGAGCACGACCAGCATCACCGGCAGGACCGGCAGGAGCAGCCAGGGATAGAGGACCACGACATTGATGTTCTGGGCCTCGTTCAGCAGCACGCCCCAGCTGGTGATCGGCGGGCG
>DATBBO010000105.1:0-7903 GCA_036270995.1 Dongiaceae bacterium
ATGGTCTCAGGCTCCGTGGTGCTGACCACCCTCGCGCCGTGCTGGGTGAGCTGATGCACGCTCGCGATATCGGCGAAGCTCCGCATTGTGCCGTCCGGGAACTTCAGGGCCCGGCTGCCGAACATGCGCGGATGCATATAGGTCGGCACACCGCGCCCGCCATTTCCCAGGGCAATGAGATCCAGGGCACGAAGCATGCCGCCGCCATGGTCCCAATGGCCGTGGGAGAGCATCATCGCTTCGATCTTGCCCATATCGACGCCGAGCCGCTCGACATTGCGCTGAAACACCCCCTCGTCCGGCCCCGTGTCGAAGAGCACGGTGTGGATCTGGTCACCGCGATAGGCGGTGAGAAGGCAGGAGAGACCATGGGCCGCGTAGCAGATGCTGTTGCCGCTCCAGAGGCGCAGGCCCCGGCGCCAAAGGCGGCCCATCTCGGGCTCGACGAAACTCGGGGCCGAGGAGAGATTGTCGGTGACATTGTCGACGAGGATCAGGACCTCGAGTCGGTCGACTGGCGCCAGCCTAGCCATGATCAACCCTTCCGCGCCATGAAAGCGTCGAATTCCTCCTTGTAGTCCGGATGCCAGCGCGAAAGCGCGGGCCGGTTCTTGATCAGATCCTCCATGGCCCATTGCATGCGGCGATTGTCCGTCTCGCGCGTGACGGAATTATCGGGGCAGAGAATGTAGAAATCGCCGCGTCCCATGCCGGCGAGGAGGAACTCCGCCACCTGATCGCCGCTCCAGGCGGCGGCGAGCTTCTCCTTCTCACCCGGGCGCGTCATGCCGGTGAAGGTGAAGCCCGGCACCAGCAGATGGGCGCTGATCTTGCAGCCGGGGATATTGCGCAGCTCATGGGCCACGGCCTCCGTCAGCACCTTCACGCCGGCCTTGGTGACGTTGTAGGCCGTGTCGCCCGGGGGTGTGGTGATGCCCTGCTTGGAACCGGTATTGACGATGGCGCCGGGCGTATCCTGCGCGATCATGGCGCGGGCGAAGCACTGCACACCATTGATCGGGCCCCAGAGATTGACTTCCACCAGCCGATGCCAGCGCTCGTGATTCTCGAAAGGCCCACCGCCACCGCCCAGCGCCGCATTGTTCATCAGCAGGGCCACCTCGCCGAAGCGGCCATAGACGGCGTCTTTCAGACGCTGGACTTCCTCCAGCCGGCTGACATCCGTGGGCACCGCGATCACCTCGGCGCCGTTCTTGCGGGCGATCTTATCCACCTCAGCCGCGGCCGCCTTCAGCGGCTCGGCCCGGACATCGGCGAGGCAGATCTTGAGACCCAGCTCCGCGAGGCGTTTCGCCGTGGCAAGCCCGATGCCGCTCGCCCCTCCGGTGATCACGGCCACACGGCCCGGCGTCAAGGCAGGATGGTCAGCCATCGCGCATCTCCTGTGGTAAAGAGGTAAGCTTCAGGACTATCGCGTTGAGATTGTCTTACCCCGTCTTCTTACCGTCACCCCGGCGAAAGCCGGGGTCCAGGGGCAACCAGCGGGCTCTTGCAACCCTGGATTCCGGCTTTCGCCGGAATGACGACAAAAAGGATACTGGCTCACGCCGCGTAAATACGAGACTACCGCCTCTCATCCAGCGCCTGGTACTGGCGGAAGATGCCCTCCTCGCTGAAGGGAAGGCGACGCGGCGAGGCGAGATAGGCTGCGATCTGCGGCCGCGCCGCGACCTTGTCATGGAGCGCCACCAGCCGGGTATGGGCCCGCTCGATCCGCGCCATGCCGCGGGGAAAGGCATAGCGAAGCCCGGCCACGATCTGGAACAGCGACAGATCGGTATAGGTCAGCCTTCCGCCGATGGCGAAGCCCCTGCCGCCGGCATTGCGGGCCAGCACCCGCTCGAAATAGCCGAGGAATTTCGGCGCCCGATGCTGAAGGAAGGCCTCGGCCCGCTGCTTCGCCGCGGGACGCTGATCCTCGTAGTAGAGCTCGGTCGAGATCGGGTGATGGGTGTCGTGCACCTCCTGCACCAGATCGGCGATGGTCAGCTGAAGTTGATGGGCGAAGAGGCGCGCGCCCTCCCCCGCCGGCACGAGCCCGAGCCGCGGGCCCAGATAGAGCAGGATATTGGCGGTCTGGGCGATGAGAAGCCGGCCCGATTTCAGGAAGGGCGGGGCGAAGGGCGGCTCCGGCACCTGACGGCTCTCGATCAGCCGCATCATGGCGGCCAGCCCGTCGCCCTGGCGCGCGACATCGACGTAATCAGCGCCGGCCTCCTCCAGCGCCAGGCGCACGAACTCGCCGCGGCCCTGGATCGAAGGCCAGTAATAGAGCTCATACGCCATCGGCCGCCTCCTTCATCGCGAATATGTCGATCTCGATGGCCATCTCCGGGTAGGCCAGCGTCGGCAGGGGAATGCCGGTGGTCGCCGGACCGGGATCCGGGAAGAAATAGGAGCGTATCACCAGATTGTCATGGAGGTCGGTGGCATTCGGGCGGCCTTGATAGACCGTCGTCACCTTGCAGACATCGCGATAGTCGGCCCCGAGATCCCTGAGGATGGTCCCGATATGCACCATGGCCTGGCGGGTCTGGGCGGCGAGGTCGCCCGGATTCACCGTCCGGCCCTGCTTGTCGATGGAGACCTGGCCGCCCAGGAAGATCATCTCGCCGCAGGCGAGCCCGTGCTTATACGGCAGATGCACATGCCAGTCCCACAGGGAATCGGGCCAGGAGTAACGGCGCGGCAAATGCCGGCCATCCTCGCCCAGCATGGCGACGACCTCGATCTTGATCTGCTGGCCCGCCAGCGCGTGGCGGGGGATGGGCACGCCCGTCGCCGCCGGGCCCGGCTCGTTGAAATGCGCGGCACAGGCGAGCGCGGCCGGTTCGAAATCCGCCACGGTGCCGCCGCCGACATACCACCGGTTGAGCTTGACCACATCGTCGAAGCCGGCGCCGAAATGCCCCAGCGCCGCCTCGATCTGGCGCATCACCAGCTCCGTCTGGGCGACGATATCGCCGGAGGCGAGCAGCCGGCCCTTGCCATCCACCGGTGACTGCGCGCTGACATAGATCATCTTGCCGCAGCGCAGCGCCTGGGCGAAGCGGCCGGAGAGCGGCGAGAGGCCCGGGGGTGGCGCGTAGCTGCGGGACAGCGCAGCACCGTCTTCGCTGCGCATGGCATAGCCCTCCATCTCCATGGCGATGCCGGGATAGGCGAGATAGGGAACAGGGGTGAGGGTGACTGCCGGCCGGGCTTCCGGCGGAAGTGCCGCGGCGATCGCCGCCAGCACCGCGCTTTCGTCGAGCGAACCGTCATTGACGTAGAAGCACAGCAGCTTCACCAGATCGGCGAGCCCGGCCTCCAGATCTTCCAGCACGCGCTCCACATGGCGGACGACCGGCGGAATCTGGGCGAAGACATCGCCGGCATGGCAGACCTGTCCCGCCTCGGTCATGTCGAGCTGTCCGCCGATCCAGATCATGGATCCTGAGCGCATACCATGCTTGTGCGTGATATCGACGGGCCAGGACCAATGCCCTTTGGGCCAGGCGTGGCGACGCTTCATTCTGCTCCTCCAAGTGCTGGAAGGGACGGAACAACCGCCTTTCGCCATCCATTTCATATCGGCTGAACGCCGGCCCTTTCGGCGGTCGACAACCGCTACCATATGCCGGCAAGCCTGGCCATCCGGAGAGAGGCATGGACGCCGATATCCAAATCATGCTGGAGCAGCGCCTCGGCCGCCTCCATGCCCGCCAGCGTCTCGGGATCGAGCGCGAGCTCGAGGGCAAGGTCTTCGGCCGCGGTCCCAAATCCTTCCATATCGAGAACTGGTATTCAGCCCGCGCGCTCATCCGCTTCGCGTTGAAAGCCAGCGGCCTCTACGCCCGCGGGCGGCGCAATGCCGGAAACGTCGTCCTGCGGGAAAATGAGATCGGCTTCGCCGCTCTGCCTCCTGCCTTCGACGGTTTCACCATCCTGCAGCTGAGCGATCTCCATGTGGAGATGTGCCCGGAGGCAATCGAGCGGGCGGGGGCGCTGGCGGCGCGTGCCAGCTACGACATCGCCGTGCTGACGGGCGATTTCCGCGCCGCAACCTGGGGTCCCTATGAGGCGACCCTCGCCGCCCTCGCCCGGCTTCGCCCGCATCTCAAGGCCCCCGCCTATGGCGTCCTCGGCAATCACGACAGCATCCGCATGGTGCCGGGCATGGAGGCCATGGGAATCCGCATGCTGCTGAACGAATCCGAGATGCTCCGGCGCGGCGATCAGGCAATCCACCTGGCCGGGATCGACGATGCCGACTTCTACGGCGTCGACAACATCCAGAAGGCCGGCGAGGAGATCCCCCATGGCGGCTTCGCCGTCCTGCTCTCACATACGCCCGAGGTCTACCGCCAGGCGGCCCATGCCGGATTCCATCTGATGCTGAGCGGCCACACCCATGGCGGCCAGATCTGCCTGCCGGGCGGGATTCCCATCGCTCTCGATGCCCGCCTGCCGCGGCGCTACGGTGCCGGCCCCTGGGTTCATGAAGGGATGGCGGGCTACACCTCGAGGGGTACCGGCTCCTCCATCGTTCCCGCCCGCTTCAACTGCCCGCCGGAGGTGACGCTGCATCGTCTGCACCGCAGCTGAGGGAATCCCCAGGCCCTGGTTGCAATGGCATCGGGGCTGTGCGATCAACCGCGGAGGGGCAATCCGAACAGGCGTTACCATACGGCTTCCATGGCCAAGACCGCGTTGATAACCGGCATCACCGGACAGGACGGCGCCTATCTCTCCCGCCTGCTGGTGGACAAGGGCTATCGCGTGTTCGGGACCGAGCGGGGTGGCAATCCCGCCGGGCAGGTTCGCCTGCAATGGCTGGGCATCGCCGATGCGGTGACCGTGCTGCCGCTCGAGCTCTCGGACGGCGGACAGATCCAGCGGGTGCTCGACCGCACCGCCCCGGACGAGATCTATAACCTCGCCGCCCAAAGCTCGGTCCACGCCTCCTTCGAGCAGCCGATCCATTCCAGCGAGGTCACGGGCCTCGCGGTCGCCCGCTTCCTGGAGGCGCTGCGCAACAGCCATGCAGCGGCGCGCTTCTATCAGGCCTCGACCTCCGAGCTTTTCGGCAATGCCGCGCGTTCGCCGCAGGATGAGGAGACGCCGTTCCATCCGCGCAGCCCCTATGCCATCGCGAAGCTCTATGCCCATCACATCACGGTCAACTATCGCGAGGCCTTCGGGCTCCATGCCTGTTGCGGAATCCTGTTCAACCATGAATCGCCTCTGCGCCCGAGCCAGTTCATCACCCGCAAGGTGACGCTCGCCCTCGCCCGCATGGCGCTGGGCGAGGAGCATCTCCTGGAGGTCGGCAATCTCGAGGCGGCCCGCGACTGGGGATTCGCCGGCGACTATGTCGAGGGCATGTGGCGCATGGCGCAGGCGGCTGCGCCCGAGGACTACGTGCTCGCGACCGGCAAGGCTCACACGGTGCGCCAGCTGATCGAGACGGCCGCAGCAGCCGTCGACATCGTCATCGACTGGCAGGGCGAGGGCCAGGCGACGGAAGGCCGCGATCGCCGGACCGGGCGGCTGATGGTGCAGGTCAACCCCGCCTTCTATCGCCCCGCCGACATCAGCCTCACGGTCGGCAATCCCGCCAAGGTCGCCGACCGGCTGGGCTGGCAGGCAAGCCTCGGCTTCGAGGCCCTGATCCGCATGATGATCGAGGCCGATCTGAAGCGGCTGAAGACCGGGCAGATGATCCTGTGACCGGCCATCCACCCGAGCCCGAGGATCCCAACAACCTCATCCGCCAGGTGCTGGAGATGGGCGAGGAGTTTCCGGGGCCGGCCGGCGATGTCCTGCTGTCCTGGCTCCTCGATCTGAAGGAGCGCGTCGATCCGGCCGAGGCCGCGCGCCGCCTGATCGAGCGCCACCGCCTCCCCGGCCCGCCCTTCGCCGAGACCCCGCGCGGCACGCTGATCCGCCTGCTGCACGAGACCGCCACCTATTCGGCCGAGCGGCTGGAGGGGATGGCCGGACGCCGGCGCGGCGGCCGGCGGGGACGCGGCGATCGGGGGTGACGCCGCTACCTAGCCAAGCAGCCCCGCGCCGAGGCCGACAGCCAGTACCAGGATGATCGTGTTGAAGAAGAAGGACAGCACGCCATGGATCAGGGTCAGGCGGCGCAGGCCCGTCTCCGCGACCTGCACATCCGAGACCTGGGAGGTCATGCCGACGACGAAGGAGAAATAGAGGAAGTCGAGGTAGCGGGGCTCGCCCCCGCCGGGAAAGATGAGCCCGCCTTCGGGCGGCGAATAGTAAAGATGGGCATAGTGGACCGCGAAGACGGTATGGATCAGCGACCATGAGCCGACCACCGTCAGCCCGGTCAGCACCACGCGCAGCACCGGATGCCCGGGCAGCACATCCAGATTGCGGCTGATGCCATAGAGGCTGAAGCAGGCGGCGGCGATGACCAGGATCATGATCACCAAGGTCCGGGTATCCAGCGCCGCTGCCCGGCGCCGCATCGAATCGATGCTCCGATCGGCGATGACCCGATAGGTCAGGAACAGAAAGCAGAGAACGCCGGCGTCCCAGGCAAGAATCCCGGCGAGCGGCGCCGGCAAGAACTGACGCAGCAGGATCAGGACGCCCATCCCGACCGCGGCCGAGACGGCGAGGCGCGTCGTGGCCGTCCAAGGCTTGAGCCAACCCGATCCGGCGGCCTCGGTCACGGCGAAATCACCCCTTGAGGAGACCGAGCTTCTGGCCCGCCGCCGTGAAGGCCTCGACGGCCAGGTCGATATCGCCAGCGCTATGGGCGGCGGAGAGCTGGACACGGATGCGCGCCTCGCCCTTCGGCACCACCGGATAGAAGAAGCCGATAACATAGATGCCGAGCTCGAGAAGGGCGGCGGACATCTTCTGGGCCATGGCCGAGTCATAGAGCATGACCGGCGCGATAGGATGGATGCCGGGCTTGATCTCGAAGCCCGCGGCGCTCATGCGGCTCCGGAAGCGCCGTGTGTTCTGCGCCAGGCTTTCGCGCAGGTCGTCGGCCTCGTCGAGCAGGTCGAAGGCCGCGATGCCGGCCCCCACGATGGCCGGGGCCAGGGTGTTGGAGAAGAGGTAGGGCCGCGAGCGCTGGCGCAGCAGCGCCACCACCTCGCGGCCGGCGGCAACGAATCCCCCCGAGCCCCCGCCCAGCGCCTTGCCCAATGTCGAGGTCAGGATGTCGATCTTGCCTTCGACCCCGCAATGCTCGGGCGAGCCGCGGCCGCGCTTGCCGACGAAGCCCGTGGCGTGGGAATCGTCGACCATCACCAGCGCGTCATGGCGCTTCGCCAGCTCGGTGATGCGCTCCAAGGGCGCGATGTCGCCATCCATGCTGAACACGCCGTCGGTGGCGATGAGCCGCGTGCGGGCATCCTTGGCCTGGATCAGCTGGGCCTCCAGATCCTCCATATCCGCATGGCGGTAGCGATAGCGCTTCGCCTTGCAGAGGCGGATGCCGTCGATGATGGAGGCGTGGTTGAGGGCGTCGCTGATGACCGCATCCTGCTCGTCCAGCAGGGTCTCGAACAGCCCGCCATTGGCATCGAAGCAGGAGGAGTAGAGGATGGAATCCTCCATTCCGAGGAAGCGGGCGATCCGCGCCTCCAGCGCCTTGTGCAGGTCCTGGGTTCCGCAGATGAATCGTACGGAGGCGAGGCCGAAGCCGTGATCCTCCAGCGCCTTCTGCGCCGCGGCGATGATCCGCGGGTGGTTGGCCAGGCCCAGATAGTTGTTGGCGCAGAAGTTCAGCACCTCGCGCGGCTTGCCCTGGGCATCCTTGACTGTGATCGCGGCGCCCTGGCGCGAGGCGATCACCCGTTCGGGCTTGCTCAGGCCGGCGGCGTCGATCTCGGCTAGGGTGTCGCGGACTTTGGCGTAG
>DATBBO010000106.1:0-9538 GCA_036270995.1 Dongiaceae bacterium
GCCCTGCAGTACGTTGCTGAACACGAGAAAATAGGCGGAATCCACGAACGCAGGCAGGCGCGCGACATCCCCCTTCAGGAAATCGCGGGTCGTGCCTTCGGGGATCTCCAATATGCCGAACACCTCGCGGTGGAAGAGCGCCTGCTGCGCCTGGGAAATCGTCGTGGGGCGCGCCGCAACCTTGACCGCCTCATCCGCGTCCAGCGTCATGACGAGCCGCCGGCTCAGCTCCGTCTGGTCGAGATCGACAACGGCGATGGGGAGATGGCGCAGGATCTGGCCCAGATAGGGTTGGGGATAGAACACGCCGTAGAGAATGGGCGCCAGCACCATCAGGCCCATGACACTGCGATCGCTCAGGATGCGGCGAAGCTCGCCCGTGAAGACGGCGCCCAGGCCCATACCGAGGCGTGCCGTCGGCGCCGCGCTCTCGCTTTCTTCGGGGCTGGCGGCGCTCCCCCTGCGGCGGGCCAGCGCGATGAGCCTCAGCCAGGCAAGGCTGCCATAAAGCAGCGCCAGAGCGCCAAGGATGGCGAAGGGCCTCGCGGAATCGGCGACGGGTGCGCCGCGTGCTGCCTGATCGAAGAGGGTCTGCATGTACCAGCGCAGCGGGAGGATCGATCCCCAATCCTGGGCAAAAGGCAGCATGCCGGTCACCGGAAAGCCGACGCCGGCATAGCCGAAGGCCGGCGAGACCATGATCGCCGTCAGGCTGAGACCGAGCGCCAGATTGCGGACGAGAAGCACCAGGAGCGAAGCCAGCCCCTGATAGGCGGCGACGAGGAGGCAAGCCGCGGCCACCATCATCACCTCGCTGCCGCGGAAGGGTATCTGATAGGCCCCGTGAATGATCAGAAGGAGCACGACCATGAGAAGCATGAAGATGGCGAAGATCGGGGCGAGCTTGCCGGCCAAGGCTGTCAGCGGACTGCCCCCGGCGCAGCGGAGCCAGGTCTTCACGCCGCGGCGGGAGAACTCGGTCCCGACGGCATAGCAGGTGGATATCGCGATCACCACATGGAGCACCATGGGCAGCACAGCCCGCAGCAGGAACTGCGCATAATTGAAGGCCGGGTTCGTCAGCACATATTGCTCGACCACCAGGGTACCCATGGTCATGGGTAGCGGCGGCAGGTTCGGCGCGACCGCGGCAATGGCGCCGCGAAGGGCATCGCCCAGCGCCTTGCCGGCGGCGTTGCCCGGCGTCATGAATTGCGTGTTGTAGAAGAGCGAGACCTGAGGCCTGCGCCCCTCCATGAGATCACGCTCGAAGTTCTCGGGAATATAGACGGCCGCGATCGCCCGGCCGGACCGGATCGCCTGCATCGCCGCCGAGAGGTCGTCGGCACGGGCGCTGAGAGAGATCCCGGGCGCCGCCGCGACCGCCTGGGCCATGGCGCGTGAGGTCGGCGTGTGGTCGGCATCGACGACGACGGTGTTGAGTCCCCGGATCACCGCGCTGCTGAAGGTCAGCCCGAGGACGGCGAAGGCGATCAGCGGCACGCCCACCATCAGGAACAGGGCGATCCTGTCCCGGAGGATCCAGCGCAACTCTCGCGTTGCGACCAGCACAAAGCCGGGCTCAGCGGGAAGGATCATTTCGCGGCGGCCGGCCACTCGGCATAGGCGCTCATGCCCGGGCGCAGCCCTGGAACGGGTTCGGTTGGATAGGCGCGAATGGCGAAGGTCCGCAGATCGAAATCCCCGGTGGCGCGGGTCGCCCGCCAGCCGGCATATTCGCCCCTGGCGGCGATCAGCTTGACCTGGGTCACCACGCGGCGATCGCCCAGGGCGGGAATGCGCAGCTCGATCTTGTCGCCGAGCTTGACGTCCTTGATCAGATCCTCACGCAGATCGAAGCGCAGCCAGATATCGTTCATGTCGACCAGGGTCAGCAGGGGGATGCCGGGTGCTACGACCTCGCCCTGCTCGACATTGATCTGGTAGACCTGCGTCGCCGAAGGTGCGGTGACCACCATCTGATCGACGAGCGCCTGCAGCGTGGCAACGGCAGCCGCGGCGCGGGCGACCTTGGTCTCCGCCATGCGGACTTCCTCCGGCGTGAAGCCCGCGATCGCCTCCTGATAGCCGAGCTTCGCCTGGTCGTAGCTTCGCTGCGCCACGCGGAGCGCGGCGGTCGCCTCGTCGAGACGCTGCTGCGTCGCATATTGACCGGCGACCAGCTTCTTCAGGCGGTCATAGGTCTGCTGGGCGAGAGCGACATCGGCCCCGGTCCGGTCGATCTCGGCCTTGCGCACCGCGACAGTCTCCGCCCGCGTCCCGGCGTGGATGCGGGCGAGCTCGGCATCCGCCACCCCCTTCGCGGCGACGGCTTCGGCAAGCCTGGCCACCAGCTCGGGATTGTCGATCCGCAGAAGCACCGCGCCGGCCGGGACGTTCTGTCCCCTCAGCACCGCGATCTTGGAAATCCTGCCATCGACCCGTGCCGCGATGTCGATGCGCGTGCTGTCGGCCTCGCCCTGGATCAGCAGCGGCGTCGGCCGGGAGAGATACCAGGCCGACAGGCCGACGATGGCCGCCACGATCACGGCCAGCACGATCGCCGTCGCTACCCCACTATGCTTCGATCTTTCCATCTCGGATAAGCACCCCGGCCAAGCTCGTCACGGATCCGGGTTGACCCCGATATCCCGCCCAGGCGACGCCGTCACTGGTCGCTGCGGTCAATTCTATGGCACTTCCTGCCAATTATCGATTCCGCGCGCCGGTGGTCGATGCGAAGCCGAACAGACCTATATATGAGTCCAGACGGGACGGATCACCGACTTCGGTCGCGGCAACGACCAAATTCGAGGGGACGTGCTTGTTCGCGTTGCGATGCCGTGATACACGGGATGGTCCAAGCGAGGGCGCGGAATCTACTCCCTTTCGTCGTTCGCGCCTAACTCGTGGACCCGACGCAGAAGCGCCTGCACCGAGAAGGGGGCTCATGTCCTTTCGGTCCGTCAGCCGTTGGCGTCAGATCGGCTCCGCCCGCTTGGGCGTCCGGAGCAGCGCACCCCTCGTCCGAATGATTCTTCTGGCCGCCTTGGCGTTTTGTCCCGCGCGCCTGCTCCAGGCGCAGCCGACCGGCCATCCGCCCGACACGATGGAAGCGCGGCTGATGGCCTGCGCGGCCTGCCACGGGACGCAGGGCCAGGGGACCGACAACGCATATTTTCCCCGCCTGGCCGGAAAGCCCGCAGGCTATCTGATGAACCAGCTCGTCGCATTCCGGGACGGGCGCCGGCGCTACCCGCCGATGAACTATCTGCTCGAGTACATTCCTGACGCCTATCTCCGGCAGATGGCGGAGTATTTCTCCGCCTTGCGTCCGCCCCCGTCGCAGCAAGCGGTGAGCGATGCCAGTCCCGCGCTGCTCGGACGAGGGGAGACGATCGTGAAGGAGGGCGACGCGAAGCAGGGTGTGCCGCCCTGCTCCCACTGCCATGGCTCCGCCCTCACGGGCATGGAGCCCGCCATACCCGGCCTGGTGGGGCTGCGTCCCGCCTATATCAGCGCCCAGCTCGGAGCCTTCCGCTACGGCACCCGCACCGCTGCCGAGCCCGACTGCATGCAGATCGTCGCGGCCACCCTGACGGAGAGCGACGTCAGCGCGGTCGCAGCCTATCTCGCCTCCCTGCCGATCCCCGCCGACCCGTCGCCCGTTGCCCATGGCACGCTGCAGATGCCGATGGCCTGCGGCAGCGAACCCAACTGAGGAAGGGAGGAGGCCCGTGCGCACCAGCCGGACTTTCTCGCTGCTCCTCCTTTTCGCCGGCTGCCTTCTCGTCGGATCGGCTGCGGCGCGCGCCGACGACAAGGCGCTGATCGCCAAGGGCGAGTATCTCGCCCGCGCCGGCGACTGCATCGCCTGCCATACCAATCCCGGCGGCGCCCTCTTCGCCGGCGGGCTGGCCATGCCGACACCGTTCGGGACGATCTATTCCTCCAACATCACCCCCGATCCGGAAACCGGCATCGGTGGTTGGAATGCCGACGATTTCTACGGCGTCATGCATACGGGACGCTTTCCCGATGGCGGGCTGATCTATCCCGCCATGCCCTTCGGTTCCTATACCAAGGTGACGCGGGCGGATTCCGACGCGATCTTCGCCTATCTGCGCTCGGTCCCGCCGGTGCATCAGCCGAACCGGCCGCACGACCTGGATTTCCCGTACAACAACCGCTCGCTGATTCTGGGCTGGCGGACCCTGTTCTTCGATGAAGGCGAGTATGTGCCGGACACGAGCAAGTCGGCCGAATGGAACCGGGGCGCCTATCTCGTCCAGGGGCTGGGCCATTGCGCCATGTGCCATTCGCCGATCAACGCGCTGGGCGGCAACTCCCAATCGAAGGCGTTCGAGGGCGGGCTGATCCCAATGCAGAACTGGTACGCGCCCTCGCTCACCTCGAACAAGGAAGCCGGCCTCGGCGACTGGAGCCTCGACGAGATCGTCCAGCTGCTGCGGACCGGCATCTCGGATCGGGGCGCCGTCTACGGGCCGATGGCGGAAGTCACCTTCAACAGCCTGCAATATCTGAGCGATGACGATGTGCGCGCAATGGCGATCTTCCTGAAGAGCCTCGGCCAGGGGAGCCCGCCTGAGGCCGAGACCTCCGCGCTTTCGCCGTCGGAGAGCAGCCTGCTGCTTGCATTCGGCGAGACCGTCTACAAGACGCATTGCGCCAGCTGCCATGCGGCGGACGGGCGCGGCATGCCGCCGCAATATCCGCCGCTGGCGGGCAACCCGTCGATCCAGATGCAATCGGCCGTGAACCCGATCCGCATGGTGCTGAACGGCGGATTTCCACCGGGCACGGCCGGCAACCCGATGCCCTATGGCATGCCGCCCTTCGCCCAGACCCTGTCCGACGATGAAGTCGCCGCGGTGGTGACCTATATCCGCGCCGCCTGGGGCAACCGGGGCGCTGCGGTTTCCGCGCGCGACGCCAATCAACTGCGCACTGCACCGGTGGAGTGAGGCGGCGATGTTGAACTCTGGCCCCGTCACGGAGGACGCCGAGGCCGCCCGGCGGCAGCAGGCGGAGGTAGATAAGATCCTGCGGGCCGGCCCCACCGGCGCGATCGCGCTGGCCGGCGTCGCCAGCGTGATCGTGATGCTGATCTGGTTCGCCTTCTACGTCCTGGTGTTCATGCCGCGCGCGGGCGCGCCATGACGGACTCCCTCTCCCCGGCGCAACCTCCCGCGCAGGACGACGGCGCCGATCGCGTCGAGCGCGTCGAGCACCGCTGGGCGGTATACGCGATCGCCCTCATGGTCTTGCTCGTGGTCATGGCCATCTTCGCCGGGCTGCAGCAGGCCACCCTGCCGCAGAGCCGCGTCGAGACCGTTGATCCGCGCACCCTCCATCTCGCCGGCGAGTTCATCGATAGCAATCTGGGCAGCGCGGTCGAGCCCGACGGCTCCGTCACCGTGCGCGCCATCGGCCAGCAATACTCCTTCACCCCGGAATGCATCCTGGTGCCGGCGGATACGCCGATCACCTTCCGCGTCACCAGCCGCGACGTGGTGCATGGCTTCCTGATCACCGGCACGGCTATCAACCTCATGCTGGTACCGGGCTACGTCGCCAGTCTTCCCGCGCGCTTCCAGACGCCGGGCGAGCGCTACATGCCGTGCCATGAATTCTGCGGCGTGGGGCATGAGGGGATGTGGGGCCGGATCAAGGTCATCGAGAAGGCGGCCTTCGCCCAGATGGCCGCCACCACGAAGAGGTTGAACTGTGTCAAGTAGCCGGCGGATGATCCTCGCCCATTTCTGGCTCGCCTTCGCCGGCTTCGGCCTGGCCCTGCTGCTGGGCGCGTGGCAAATGTACACCCGCAGCCCGCTCTCCGGCTGGATCGGCGATCCGGAGCTCTACTACCGCTCGGTCACGGCCCATGGCACCACCATGGCCTATGTGCTGCCGACCTTGGTCGCCATGGGATTCGGCTATTTCGTGGCCGAGGCCGCGCTTCAGCGTCCCCTGATCGGGCTCAGCTGGGCCTGGCTTGGATTTGCGCTGGCAGCCCTTGGCACCGTGATCGCGGTCGTCCCGATCGCCCTCGGCCGCGCCACGGTGCTCTACACCTTCTACCCGCCGATGGTCGGCAGCGCCTTCTACTACATCGGCGTGGTCCTGGTGGTCGTCGGTTCCTGGATCTGGGTCGCGCTGATGTCGGTGAATCTCTATCGCTGGAAGCACGACAACCCCGGCAAGCCGGTGCCGTTCGCGATGTTCGCGACGGTCGCCGGTTCCTATCTCTGGGGCTGGACGGCCGTCGGCGCCGCGCTCGAGCTGCTGTTCCAGATCCTCCCCGTGGCGCTCGGCTGGCGCAGCACCATCGATGCCGGGCTCGCCCGCGTCTTCTTCTCCTGGACGCTGCATGCCATCGTCTATTTCTGGCTGATGCCGACCTACATCGCCTATTACACCATCGTTCCCCGGGCGATCGGCGGGCGGCTCTACAGCGATTCGATGGGCCGGCTCTCCTTTATCCTCTTCCTGGTGGTCGCGATGCCGATCGGCGCGCATCACCTGTTCGAGGATCCCCAGGTCGGGTCCGGGTTCAAGTTCGTACACTCGGTCTTCACCGCCGCCGTCGCGGTGCCGACCTTCCTGACCGTATTCACGATCTGCGCCTCGGTGGAGATCGCGGCGCGCTTGCGCGGCGGCAAGGGTCTGCTGGGCTGGCTCAGGGCGCTGCCCTGGGACAACCCGGTCATGCTGGGTGCGGCCTTCTCCTTCATCATGCTCGGATTCGGGGGCGCCGGCGGCCTGATCAATATGAGCTACCAGCTCGACACCACCGTCCACAACACGCAATGGATCACGGGGCATTTTCACCTGATCTTCGGCGGGGCGATCGTCATCATGTATTTCGTGATCGCCTATGACCTCTGGCCGCATTTGACCGGCCGCGCGCTGGCGAGCCTCGGCCTGATGCGCCTGCAGCTCTGGACCTGGTTCATCGGCATGATCGTGGTGACTTTTCCCTGGCACTATGTCGGCATCCTCGGCATGCCGCGGCGCATGGCCTATTACGACTACACGAATCCGATGCTCGCCGGGCAGGCCGCCTCGGTGATCATGTCGGTCATCGGCGGGGTGATCCTGGTGGTCTCGGGCGCGCTGTTCCTCATCGTGCTGGCACGCGGACAGCGGGCACCCCGGATCGACCCCGGCACCTATCGCTTCAGCGTGGCGGCACATCCCCCGCAGAGGTTGCCCGCGGCGCTGAACGGTTTCGGACTCTGGCTCGCCCTAATGATTGCCCTGACCATCGTGAACTACGGCTTTCCGATCGCCCATCTCATGGCGACGCCGGGCACTGCGGTCCCGGCAATCCTGGTCGGAGCCGGGTGATGAGCCGGCATGCGGATCGCTGGGTCACCTCCAGCGTTGCGATCACCGCCGCGGTCGCCGTCGTTGCCGCCATCATCGGGTTCGCCTGGCTGCCCTGGGGTCAGCCGGGCCATCAGCTCAGCGGCCTCTGGGATGCGATCTGCAGCGCGGCGGGGCTCGTCCGCAGTTCGCCGGCCGGCCAGCCGGTGGTCCAGCCCGACTATCCGACGACGCGCGTCGTCGTCACGCAGCAGATGTTGAGCGGTGCCAGCGCGGAATCGATCGGGCGCGGCGCCACCCTTGCGCTCCGCTGCACCATGTGCCATGGCGCGCGCGGCATGAGCCTGGCCAACACGCCCAATCTCGCCGGCCAGGATCCGATCGCCATCTACAAGCAGCTGGTGGACTTTCAGACCGGCGCACGCAAGAGCGCGATCATGGCCCCGGTGGCCGTCGGCCTCAGCGATCCCGATATGCGCGACCTCGCCGCCTATTACGCCTATCTCCCGCGCGTCGCTCCGGAGGCTTCTGCTTCCGCCGGCGAGCCGCCGCGGATCGTCGCCGATGGCGCGCCCATGCGGAGCATTGCCCCTTGCGGCGCCTGTCACGGTACCCTCGAGAGCAAACCCGGCGCCGGGTGGCTGGGCGGCCAGCCCGCGGTCTATCTGCGCGCCATGCTCGACGCCTTCGCCTCCGGCGCCCGGCACAACGACATCGGCGAGCAGATGCGCAACGTCGCCCGCGGCCTGACTCCTGAGGAAATCCAGGCCGCCGCCAAGTACTACGCCGCGCTTCAATAGGTTCTGCCGGCGAACCTGCCGTCATCATTGGGCAGGTCACGAGAAGCTGGCCAGCGGCCCAAAGAGCCACGGGCTCGTCCAGACGGCGATGTAAGCGTGAGAGCAAACGCATCGACGCCCGCCTGAGATTCGAGGCGGCGCGCAAACAGCGCTCGTCCGAACAACAGCACGCCGGCAAGACGCCGGGCTGCATTTGCATTTGAAAATCACAAGCCAGGAGGTCGAGATGGCCAAGAGAACCAACCCAAAGCTCATCGGCGCCTTTGTCCTTGGCGCCGTCGCGCTGACTATCGGTGGCATATTGGCGTTCGGGGGCGGCGAATATTTCAGCTCGAAGGTGAAGTTCGTCGTGTTCTTCCCGAACTCCTCCCTCAGCGGTCTCGACGTTGGCTCGCCGGTCACCTTCCGCGGCGTCAAGATCGGTGAAATCAGCAGCATCGTCATCGAATACAACGTCGCGCATCAGAAGCTTCGCGTGCCGATCGAAGGCGAGATCGACCCAGCAAAGCTGCGCTTCGTCGGCGGCGAGCACAACCCGGGCAAGAACATACCGGAGCTCATCGCGAAGGGATTGAGAGGCCAGCTTCAGACCGTCTCGCTGGTGACAGGCCAGACCACCGTGGACTTCAATTTCTATCCGGACACACCGGTCCGCCTCTTCGGGGGCGAACCGGGAATTCAGGAGTTGCCGACGATCCCATCGGACATCGAGCTCCTGAAGGCCAACATCACGAGCGTGCTGGCCAAGATCAACAAGCTGCCCCTGGACAAGTTGACCGACGAGCTGGTGACAACCATCAGCGATGCCGACGTGCTGGTGAAGCATGCCGATGGTGTCGTGGGGAGCGGCGGCGGTCTCATCGAGAACGTCAATGGAGAGGTAAAGCCGCTGGCCACCAGCCTCATCGCCACCTCCGACCAGGCAAACTCTCTCTTCGGCGAGGCGAAGACACGGCTGGAGCTGAAGCCGGGCGAGCCGCTGCAAGTCTTGAACGAGACGCTCTTCGATGCGCAGAGGCTGCTCAAGAATGTCGATGCCAGCTGGCCCCAGCTCGCCGGCTCGGCGATCGTGGCTCTGAAGACGATGACCGGGGCTCTGACCCGGGCGGACAGCCTGCTGAAGACGGCCCAGGCCGTGCTGTCGCCCGCCTCACCGCTGTACTACGAGGCCCTCGGCACGTTGCGGGAGTTCCGATTCGCCGCGGAAGCGGTCAAGATCCTGGCCGAGTATCTCCAACGCAATCCCAACTCGATCCTGACGGGAAATCGTTGAGGAAGAGCTCGACGGCGCAGTATCGGCGCAGACTCGGCGAGCAAAAGGAGGCCGTTGACTGCCGGCTATGCAGTCGAGTAGGGCTAAACCAGTCTCACGAATGTCAGCCATAACC
>DATBBO010000107.1:0-2542 GCA_036270995.1 Dongiaceae bacterium
AGGCCCTGGCGGCGCGACTCTGGCCCGACGACCACCACGCCGTGGTCGCCCTGCCGGATCCCCGCAAGGGCGAGCAGCTCGTGCTGGTGACGGATCGTGCCGCGGCAAGCCGCGAAGCTCTGATGGCGGAGGCTCGGGCGACCGGGATACCGGAGCTCTTCCTGCCCCGAACCATACTTGCCGTCGAGCGCCTGCCGCTGCTGGGCAGCGGCAAGCCGGACTACAAGGCCATAGCCGAGCTGGTGCCGAAGCTGGCGCAGGCCTCCGCCGGGTGAAAACATGTTTACGTCGCGACCGACGGCCGGCATGGTCCAGACGCGCTCGCCGCTCCAGGGCGGTCGAGGCAGAAGGGTCGACGATGGATCAGGGCAATATCGGACTGCTGAAGACGCGGCGATTCCTGCCGCTGTTCGTTACCCAGTTCCTGGGCGCCTTCAACGACAATCTGTTCAAGAACGCCCTCATCATTCTCATCACCTTCAACCTCGTCCAGGCCGCCGGCCATGGGCAGATGCTGGTGACCATCGCCACCGGCGTCTTCATCCTGCCTTATTTCCTGTTCTCCGCCATGGCGGGCCGTCTCGCGGACAAGTTCGAGAAGCAGAAGATCATCCATATCATCAAGGCGGCCGAGATCCTGATTATGGGGGTGGCGACCGTCGCCTTCTTCACCGGCAGCATCACGCTGCTGATGACGGTGCTGTTCCTGATGGGGGTGCACTCGACTTTCTTCGGGCCGCTGAAATACGGCATCCTGCCGGTGCATCTGCAAACCAGCGAGCTTCTCTCCGGCAATGCCATGATCGAGGCAGGGACCTTCCTCGCCATCCTGCTGGGGACCATCGCAGGTGGCGTGCTGATCCTGACCGATCACGGCCTCCTCACGGTCAGCCTGCTCGCGCTGGCAGTGGCGGTGGGCGGGCTGATCGCCAGTTTCTACATCCCCCACGCGCCCGCTGCCGTGCCCGGACTCGAAGTCGGCGCCAATATCGTCACCGACACCTGGGAGTTGATTCGCTACGCCGGATCGCGCTGGCCGATCATGCTCCCCATCCTCGCGATTTCCTGGTTCTGGCTCATCGGCGCCACCTTCCTGGCGCAGTTTCCCGCCTTCGCCAAGGATGTGCTGGGCAGCGATGATCACGTGGTCACCCTGTTCCTGACCGCCTTCTCCATCGGCATCGGCGTCGGCTCCATGCTGTGCACTCGCCTGCTCAGGGGCCAGATCAGCATGCGCTATGTGCCGGTGGCGGCGATCGTCATGACGGCCTTCATCCTCGACCTCTATCTCGCGACCCGCAATCTCTCGGCCGGCGGCGAGCCGCTCCAGAATCTCTCCGCGTTCCTTAGTCGTCCCGTCGCCTGGCGGGTGCTGATCGACCTTCTTATGCTGGCCATCGCCAGCGGCTTCTACATCGTGCCGCCCAACACTCTGTTGCAGGTCCGCAGCGAGCCCAGCCATCGCGCGCGGGTCATCGCCGCAAACAACATCGTCAACGCGGCCTTCATGGTGGGGGGCTCGGTCCTGGCGGTGCTGTTGATCGCGCAGCATTTCAGCGTGCCGGAGATCTTCCTCACC
Organism: Dongiaceae bacterium; assembly: GCA_036270995.1. Lineage (GTDB taxonomy): Bacteria > Pseudomonadota > Alphaproteobacteria > Dongiales > Dongiaceae > DASXQK01. Next base: position 1,580 of record DATBBO010000107.1, read on the forward strand.
TTCGGCATTCTCAATTTTCTGGTGGGGCTTTCGCTCTATCTCCCCCGGACGAGGGCGGCCGCCTGACCTGGCGGGCCGCCATTGCTGGCAAAAAAGATCCCTCCAGGCCCGATCCCCCGGATCGCCTTCCAAGACAACCTATCTAATCCGCCGGTCGCGCGACCGGCGCTATCAGAGCCCCGCGGGCTTCCCCTTGTTCGACTGAATGTTCAGGCCGGACTCCGGCTGGCCCTTCTTTTTCTTGTTGGCTTTCGGCTTCTTCGGCTCCCGACCGCTTCTCTTCTGACCTTTTGCCATGGTCATCCTCTCTGTCTGTCGAGCGACTGGTCATCTCTTCCATGAGAGACGGCCGCAATCGCCCGCTGCGGTTGCCATGCTAGCAAAGCTGCGAACGCCGCGCCAATGGGTGGCGGGTGCGATCGGCAGTGCCTAAGATCGGGGCCCGATGATTCCCGCCCTTTCCCCCGAAGACATCGCCATAAGGGATACCCTGCGCCGTTTTGCCGAGAGCGATCTCGCCCCCAAAGCCGCCGCCCTGGACGAAAGCGAGGCCTTTGTCGGCGCCCATCTGCCGGGGCTTGCCGCCCTCGGCGTCATGGGCCTGAACCTGCCGGAGGAATGGGGCGGGGCCGGCGCCTCTGCCCTCGGCCTCGTTGGCGCCGTCGCGGAGATCGCCAAAGCCTGCGCCGCAACCGCCTCCATGGTGGCGGCGCATTTTCTGGCGACGGATGCGATCCTGCTGGCCGGCAGCCCCGCCCAGAAGACACGGTATCTGCAGGAGGCCGCCGCCGGTCGGCTTCTCGGTGCCTTCGCCCTGACCGAGCCCGGGGCGGGTTCGAGCCCTGCCGATATGACCACCCGGGCGGTGGAGGCCGGCGAGAGCGTGCATCTCAAGGGCACGAAGCATTTCATCAGCAATGCGGGTGCGGCGGATTTCATCATCCTGTTCGCCCGCAGCTGCGA
>DATBBO010000108.1:0-1609 GCA_036270995.1 Dongiaceae bacterium
GACCAGGACGCGATCGAATATATGTGTCGCGAGGCCGCGCCGGCCGTGCTCGAGCTCGAGCATTACGGCGTCCCGTTCTCGCGCACCAGCGAGGGCAAGATTTATCAACGTCCGTTCGGCGGCCAGACCATCGACTTTGGCAAGCAGATGGCGCAGCGCACTTGTGCGGCGGCCGACCGCACCGGTCACGCCATCCTGCACACGCTCTATCAGCAGGCCCTCAAGCATCACGCCGAGTTTTTCATCGAATACATCGCCCTCGACCTGATCATGGACGAGGAGGGGGCCTGCCGCGGTGTCATGGCCTGGTCGCTGGAGGACGGTACGATCCACCGCTTCACCGCGCCGCTGACGGTGCTCGCCACCGGCGGCTATGGCCGGGTCTATTTCTCCTGCACCTCGGCCCATACCTGCACCGGCGACGGCAATGCCATGGCGCTGCGCGCCGGCGTGCCGCTCCAGGACATGGAGTTCGTCCAGTTCCATCCGACGGGGATCTACGGCGCGGGCTGCCTGATCACCGAGGGCGTGCGCGGCGAGGGCGGCTATCTCACCAATTCCGAGGGCGAGCGCTTCATGGAGCGCTATGCCCCCTCGGCCAAGGATCTGGCCTCGCGCGATGTGGTCAGCCGGGCCATGACCATGGAGATCCGCGAGGGCCGCGGTGTGGGCCCGATGAAGGACCATATCTTCCTTCATATCGAGCATCTCGATCCGCAGCTGATCCATGAGCGCCTGCCGGGGATCGCGGAGACGGCACGCATCTTCGCCGGCTGCGACTGCACCAAGGACCCGATCCCGGTCCTGCCCACCTGCCACTACAATATGGGCGGCATCCCCACCAATCATCGCGCCGAAGTGGTGACGCTCCGGAACGGCAATCCCGATTCCGTGGTGCCGGGTCTGATGGCGATCGGGGAGGCGGCCTGCGTCTCGGTCCATGGCGCCAACCGCCTGGGCTCCAACTCGCTGCTCGACCTCGTGGTCTTCGGCCGGGCGGCCGCCCATCGCGCGGCGGAGATCGTCCAGCCGGGCCAGGGCCACCCGACCTTGCCCAAGGATGCCGGCGATGCAGCCCTCGCCCGCCTGGATCGCTTCCGCCATGCCAAGGGGGAGGTGCCGACGGCGGATCTCCGCCTGGAGATGCAGCGCATCATGCAGCAGGACTGCGCGGTCTTCCGCACCGGCAACACCCTGACCGAGGGCTTCGACAAGCTGAAGCAATCCTGGGCCAAGCGGCCTCATATCAAGGTCAGCGACCGCTCGATGATCTGGAACAGCGATCTGGTCGAGACCCTCGAGCTCGACAATCTCCTCGCCCAGGCGGTGGTCACGATCGGCTCGGCCGTGAACCGGACCGAGAGCCGCGGCGCCCATGCCCGGGAGGATTTTCCCGAGCGCGACGACAAGGCCTGGATGAAGCACACCATCGCCTGGATGGGCGAGGACGGGAAGCCGCGTATCGACTATCGCCCCGTGCATCTGCAGCCGCTGAGCAACGACGTGCAATCCATTCCGCCCAAGGCGCGGGTTTACTGAGGGCAGGGGACGCAAGCGATGGGCGAGTTCATCCTTCCGGCCAATTCCAAGATCCGGCCCGGCGAGCGCC
>DATBBO010000109.1:0-3195 GCA_036270995.1 Dongiaceae bacterium
AAGAGTCCCCGGGGGCGGAGCAGCAGCACCAGGAGAAGCACGACGAAGAAGGCGAAATCCGACCAGATGGGGGAGGCCAGCGCTGCGACCACCGCGGAGCCCACCCCCATGACCAGGGCCGCGATGATCGATCCGCCGATGCTGCCGAGCCCGCCGAGCACGACGATCGTGAGCAGGCGGCTGATCAGGTCGTAGTGGCTGCCCGGATTGAAGGGCGAGATGAGCCCGAAGATGGCGCCGGCGGCCGCCGCCGTCGCGGCGCCGAGCCCGAAGCCCAGCGCCGCCACCCTCTGCGGGTTGACGCCGAGCAGCTGCGCCGACATCGGGTTCTGCACCGTCGCCCGGACCGCGCGCCCGAACTTGGTGCGATGCAGAATCAGATACAGAAGCCCAAGCATCGCCAGAGACAGCAGGAAGGCGAAGAAGCGGACCATGTTCACCTGGTAGCCCAGCACCGTCCAGCTGAAGTTCTCATAGCCGGGCTGGATCGAGCGGAAGGTCGTGTTGTAGACGATCTCGAGCAGACCCTCGAGTCCGAGCGCGGCCGCGAAGGTGACCAGCAAGGAGAGCTCCGCCGCATCCTCGCGACGCAGCACCCTGAGGAGCGTCCATTGGATCGTCACGCCGACCGCGAACAGGATCGGCGTCGTGATCAGGATCGATAGGAAGGGGTCGATGCCGGCGAGGGTGAACAGACTATAGGTCAGATAGGCGGCCAGGACGACGAAGGCCGCCTGGGCGAGATTGACGACCTTCATGATCCCGAAGATGAGGGTCTGACCGCTGGCCATCAGGGCATAGACGCCACCGGTCAGGACCCCGAGAATGACGGCCTGAACCAAGGCATGAAAAGACCAAGGCATGCAGGCCGCGACCTCCTATCCGCCCCAGTTGGGCTTCGGCGCGATCGGCGGGTGCTGCGCGACGCTCGCCGGATAGACCAGCAGCATCTTGCCGCCGATCCACTGGACCAGCAGATACTCGCCGTTCGGCGCCCCATCGGCATCCCAGCTCAGATCGCCGACCAGGGTGTGCCAGGCCCCGCTATGCAGGGTCTTGATGATCGTTGCATTGTCGATCGACCCGGTCTTCTTCGCGACCTGCTCCAGGATCATGCCGGCGGAATAGGCCTCGGCGGATGTGCTGTCGATGTCGCCGGCGCTACCCCCGTACATCGCGATATAGGCGGCGATGAATTCCTTGTTTCCCGCGACGGGCGAGTCTGGATACCAGTCGCTGCTGCTGAAGACACCCTCCGTGTTCTTGGCGCCCACCTTGTCGGGAAATTCTGTGGGCGAGTTCGCGCCGTTCGACATGAAGAGCCATTTGGGATTGAACTTCAACTGGATCATCGCCTTGACCTGGGCGAAGGCGTCGGAGGATTGGGTTCCCGAAACGACGACGTCGGGATTGGCCGCCGCAATGCCGGAGACGATCGGGGTGAGGTCGGCGGATTCGGAGGGATAGGTCTGGTCGTAGACCGTCTTGATTCCCGCCGCCTCGAACCGCCCTTTGACGTAATCGGCGATGGGGGCGGCGAAGGGATCGTCGAGCTTCGCATAGGCCGCCGTCTTCGGGCGCTGGTCCGCCGGCAGGGCCAGGATGTAGTCCGCGAACACATCGCCACCCTTCACCACCGGGGCGGGCTGCACGAAGAAAAGATTGTCCAGATGCTGCTGGAAGACCTTCGGTCCGCCGCCGGCCGGCTCGATGAAGGCATAGCCGTAGCGCTTCGAGACGCGCGCCGACGGGATCGTCAGCAGGCTCGAGAAGGGTCCGAAGACGATGTCGACCTTGTCCTGGGTGATCAGGTTCTGATAGTTGGTGACGACCTGGTCGGGGCTCGAGGCGTCGTCGACGACCTTGATCTCCACCTGGCGCCCCAGAAGGCCGCCCGCCTCGTTGATCTCCGCGGCCCATAGCGCATAGCCGCGCTGGGCGGCCTTGCCCGGGTCGGCGAAATCTCCGGTGAGCGATAAGGAAATGCCGATCTTGACCGGCGGCGAGGCGGCGGAAGCCGCACCCGCGACGACCAATGCGGCGGCCATGGTTGTGCAGAGCTTGAGCAATCGCATTACTGGCGCCCTCCCTGGCGGTTTAGGATTTACAGATCAATATTTCTGCAATCGTTTGCACAGAGAAATATCACCAGCCCAAAAGCGGGTCAACATCTTATTGGCCGGTCGATTGCGGCCAGGCCGGAGCCGCCAGGCGGCCCCTACCTCACCACCGGCACGAGAGAGATCGCCAGCAGGCCCGCCATCGACCAGTTGAAGATCCTGCGGGCGCGTGGGGTGCCGAGGAGCCGCCCGATCGCGGCGCCGAATCCGGCCCATATCACGACCGAGGCGAAACAGGCGGCCGCGAGGACGCCGGCGATCACCGCGGTCTGCTGCAGCACCTCCCCGCCCAGGGTGGTATAGGCCGCCAGCGCGCCCACTGCGGTCACCCAGCCCTTGGGGTTCATCCAGGTGAAGAGCACCGCGCCGGCGAAGCCGATCGGCCTCGCTTGCTTCGAACCCCTGCCCGCCCCATCGACGCGCGCGATCCGCCAGGCAAGGCAAAGCAGATAGACCGCGCCGGCATATTTGAGCGCCATATGCAGGCGCGGTTCGGCATGGAAGAGACCCGCCAGCCCGAGCCCGACCGCCATGATCATGACACCGAAGCCGAGAGTGATGCCGAAGATCAGGGGAAGCGCACCGCGAAAGCCGAAATTGGCGGCCGAGGCCGTGACCAGCACGACGCTCGGCCCCGGCGTCAGGCACATCGCCGCTGCGAACAGGACCAACGGTCCCAGCAGAATCCCCTCGCCCATCGCAACCCTCCGCCGGCCGAGCATCACGCGCGGCAGGCTGGGCGCCCACGCTCTTCGCTGCAATTACCGGGAAGGTAATCGTCATGGTCGGCGAAGGCCGACCGTTCTTCCTCTCTCGTCATGGCCGGGCGAAGACCCGGCCATCCACGTGGTTGTTGCAGCGATCGCTCTCGCCAACGCCGTAGCGGCGCAGAGACGCGAATTGTCGCTGGAAACCTGCTTCTCCAGGTGAGAACAAGCGGGAAGCCGGCCTCATCACAGGAGAGGGAAGCGATGCCGCGCCTGCTTTCCGTGAACGTGGGCCTGCCGCGAGACGTCGCGTGGCAGGGGAAGACTGTCCACACTGGGGCTTGGAAGACGCCCGTCCAAGGCCGGCG
>DATBBO010000110.1:0-3447 GCA_036270995.1 Dongiaceae bacterium
CTCTACCGCCGAAGACGATCAAACGGCGGTGACCATCCGGGTGTTCCAGGGCGAGCGCGAGATGGCGAGCGACAACAAGATGCTCGGCCAGTTCGATCTGGTGGGCATCCCGAGTGCCCCTCGTGGCGTGCCGCAGATCGAGGTCACCTTCGACATCGACGCCAACGGCATCGTCAATGTCTCGGCCAAGGACAAGGCGACGGGCAAGGAGCAGCAGATCCGCATCCAGGCCTCCGGCGGCCTGTCGGAGACCGACATCCAGAAGATGGTCAAGGATGCCGAGGCTCATGCCGCCGAGGACAAGAAGCGCAAGGCGGTGGTCGAAGCGCGCAACCATGCCGATGGCCTGGTCCACGCCACCGAGCGCAGCCTGAAGGAGAACGAGGGCAAGATCAGCCCGGCCGACAAGACTGCGGCGGAGCAGGCGATCACGGATCTCCGCTCGGTCATGGAGGGCGATGACGCGGCCGCGATCGAGGCCAAGACCCAGGCCCTGTCGCAGATCTCCATGCGGATCGGCGAGCAGCTCTACAAGGCCCAGGCCGGCGGCGATGGCGGTCAGGGCGGGCCGGGTGGTCAGGACGGCGGCCAGAGCGGCGGCCAGCCTGGCGGCCAGGGCGGCGGTGACGAAAAGGTCGTGGACGCCGACTTCGAGGAAGTCGACGAGCGCAAGGGCAAGTCGGCCAACTAGGCCAGCGGACCCGACCGGAAAAACGGGCGGCGCCTTCCCCATCCGAAAAAGGGGAAGGCGCCGTGCCTGTTCGGCGCGGAGGAGCGATCGGCAGGACCCGCAGGGGGTGGGCTTGCCGGCAGGGTTCAAAGCGGGGATGCTGCGGCGCTGGAGCAGAACCGGCGCGCGGAAGCGTGAAAAGGCATGGCGAAGCAGGACTATTACGATACCCTCGGTGTAGCGCGCGACGCCTCGGCGGAGCAGCTCAAGAAAGCCTATCGGGGGCTCGCGATGCAGTTCCACCCGGACCGCAATCCGGGCGACAAGACCGCCGAGCACAAGTTCAAGGAAATCAACGAGGCCTATGACGTCCTGAAGGACGATCAGAAGCGCGCGGCCTATGACCGCTTCGGTCACCGGGCCTTCGAGAACGGCCATGGCGGCGGCGCCCATGCGGCGGGCTTCGACTTCGCCGCGGGCGGCGGCTTCGCCGACATCTTCGAGGAGATGTTCGGCGAGTTCATGGGCGGAAGGCGCGGCCAGCAGGCGCGCCAGCGCGGCGGCGACCTGCGCTACAACATGGAGATCACCCTCGAGGAGGCCTTCGGCGGCAAGCAGGCGACGATCCGCGTCGGCGCTCTCGCCGCCTGCGAGGGATGCGCAGGGAGCGGGGCGGAGAAGGGTTCCAAGCCCGTCAATTGCCCGACCTGCCGCGGCAGCGGCAAGGTCCGACATTCCCAGGGCTTCTTCACCGTCGAGACCACCTGCGCCGGCTGCCAGGGCGCCGGCAAGATCATCGACAAGCCCTGCCGGTCCTGCGGCGGCCAGGGCCGCAGCCGCCAGGACAAGACCCTCAACGTCACCATTCCCCCGGGTGTGGAGGACGGAACCCGCATCCGCCTGGCCGGCGAGGGCGAGGCCGGGCTGCGCGGCTCGCCGGGCGGCGACCTCTACATCTTCCTGACCGTCTCGCCCCACAAGCTGTTCCAGCGCGAGGGCGCCAACATCTTCTGCCGGGTTCCCATCACCATGGCGACCGCGGCCCTGGGCGGCATCATCGAGGTGCCGACGGTCGATGGCAGCCGTGCGCGCATCACCATCCCCGCGGGCACCCAGACCGGCCAGCAATTCCGCCTGCGCTCCAAGGGCATGAACGTGCTGCGCTCGCATGAGCGCGGCGACATGTATGCCCAGATCGTGGTCGAGACGCCCATGCATCTGACCAAGCGCCAGCAGGAGCTGCTGCAGGAATTCGAGAACGCTGGCCGCGGCAAGCAGCACAGCCCCGAAGCCGAGGGCTTCTTCGCCAAGGTCAAGGAATTCTGGAACGAGCTGAAGGAGTAGCCTTCGGCTTCACTACGCTTTCTAACCGTCATCCCGGCGAAAGCCGGGATCCAGGGTTGCAAGAGCACGCCGGTTGCCCTGGACCCCTCCCCGGACTCGATCCGGGGATCGCGCCGGGGTGACGATGTAATGGACGGGGGAACCAAGCCACATGACCGAATGCCGGATCGGTATCGTCGGCGCGGCCGGGCGGATGGGCCGGGTGCTGGTGCGCCTGGCTGCGACCACGCCCGGCTTCAGCCTGGCGGGCGGCAGCGAGCGGCCGGGTGCTGCGGAGCTCGGCCGCGATCTCGGCAGCCTCGCCGGGATTGAGGATCAGGGCCTGACGCTCGCCGATGATCCCAGAGCCGTCTTCGCCGCCGCAGATGCGGTGCTCGATTTCACGGTGCCGGCGGCGACGCTCGGCCATGCCGGCCTTGCCGCGGCAACGGGGAAGGCCCTCGTCATCGGTACCACGGGAATCGATGCCGCAGGCGAGGCGAAGCTGGCCGAGACTGCGCGCCAGGCACCGATCGTCTATGCCGGGAATATGAGTCTCGGCGTCAATCTGCTGGCCGAGCTGGTTAAGCAGGTGGCGCGTGCTCTCGATCCTGCCTGGGATATCGAGATCATCGAGATGCATCACCGCCACAAGGTCGACGCGCCCTCGGGCACGGCGCTGCTGCTGGGGCGCGCCGCCGCCGCGGGCCGTGGCGCCAAACTCGAGGATATCGCCGATCGCGGCCGCGACGGCATCACCGGGGCGCGCCGAAGCGGCCGCATCGGCTTCGCGGCACTGCGCGGCGGCGATGTGGTGGGCGAGCATAGCGTGATTTTCGCCACTGACAGCGAGCGAATCGAGCTCACCCACAAGGCGACGAGCCGCGAGATCTTCGCCCGCGGGGCGCTGCGCGCCGCGCGCTGGGCCGCAGGCCGTAAGCCCGGCCTCTACGCCATGAAGGACGTCCTGGGACTCTAGCGTAGCCCCTTCTGTCATGGCCGGGCGAAGACCCGGCCATCCACCTGTTCAGATGCCGGGGCCGGCGCGCGAGTCTCCATGTGCTGGTCGAGGCTTGAAGCGTCTTATCTCGCACAACGACGTGGATGGGCGGGTCAAGCCCGGCGATGACGAGTTGACGAGCGCCACCTGAGCGCGAGCAGGCTCAGCAGGATCAGCACCATGGCAGCGAAGGCGGAGGGCGGAAGGCGCTCGCCGAGGATGAGCCCGCCATAGAAGACGCCGAACGGCGGCACCAGGAGATTGTTCATCGAGACGAAGCCCGCCCCGGCGCTGGTCAGGACGCGGAAGAACAGCACATAGCCGAGCCCGGTGCAGGCGAGCCCTAGGAGTGCCGCAGCCAAAAGCGATTCCAGGCTCGGCGAGAAGCTCCCGGGCGGGGCTGCGAGACTGGCGAGGACGAGGCCCACCGGGGCGGCGACGAGCAGCATGCTGG
>DATBBO010000111.1:0-6512 GCA_036270995.1 Dongiaceae bacterium
GGTCCGCGGATCGGCCGCCAGAGATTGATGATCTGGACCCGCCCTTGGAGAAGCCTGTCGGCCTCCGCCGGCAGCAGGTCGCGCACACGCTGCGGGCCGGACTTCACCGTCTGGTCCACATGCACCTCGCGGGCCGGCTGCTTCGCTTCGTTCCGCCGGAAGTCGGCGCCGGGCCTGTGGCGCCGGCGGGTGTGGTCGAAGACGAAGACACGGTTGGCGCCGGTCGCTTCCTGGATCAGCGCCGCGGCCTCCGGATAGTAGACCCGCACCACCTCTTCATCGTCATAGAAGTCTGAGACCGCGCTGTGATGCCGGAGTGCGGCGAAGCCTTCGCCATCGAGCGAGGGATTTGTCGATACCGGCCTTATATCGCGGATGGCGAAGCGCCGGGCCTCAAGGGTGGTGTTGGAATGGGGCACGCCGGGCGGCGGGTCATAGGCATAGTCTCGCGCCCGATCCGCCATGGGCACGGTGTAGTTGAGATCGGCTTCGACCGCGGGCAGGGAAGCGATGATGCTGCTGTCCAGAGACATGGGGCTGCTCCTGGCAAGTGCTGATCACGATTGAATCGGTAGCACGGGTGAAGCCCACGGGTGGAACGAGAAGAAATAACAACTCGCGTGAGTATTTCTTTCGCATCCTGCCGGAGGTCCCCAGCTTGACCTCCGGGGGCGATCGGCGCGTAATCGAGCCGCGAGCGCCGAGGGAACGCAGCGGAAGGAAAGCCCCATGACCACGGCACAGTTTCTCTATCTCATCCTCGTTCTCGTCGCTTTCGGCGGCTTCGCGGCGGTGCTCGCGATCAACAGCATGCGGGACTAGCGAGAGGGCTCGGGAGAGACGCCGGGCAGGAGGCGACCCCCGGCTAGTTGCGTCGCGCCTGGACGAAGAGAGCCTTGATCTTCGTCTCGCCCAGGGACTTGCAGGCTTCCAGCCGGTGGAGCCCTTCCACCAGGACGAAGCGGTCGCCATCCTTGCGGACCAGTATGGGCGTGCGCTGACCTTCCTCGAGCATGCTCTCGGCGATCTTCTCGACGGTCGCGGGATTGAGCGTCGCCCGCCGCTTGGTCGGGACATAGATGTCCGCGATCTGAATGATCTCGTCGCGCATCAGCATGGCGGTCTCATCTTGCGAGCCTGGGCGCGCTCTGTCCATGGTACATCAGCGTAACTCCAGGATCCGGTTGCCTGAGGCATAGCGGCGAAGCCCACGCTCGAAGACGTAGACCGCCAGCGCCCCATAGCCCAGGGCCGCGGCGAGCACGCCGAGAGCCTCCGGCAGGCTGTGATGACGGATAGCCTCCATGGGCAGGAGCGCGATGAAGGCGGTCGGGAAGACCGTGAACAGCGCGAGGCGCACCAGGAAGCCATAGGGATGCTGGGGATAGAAGACGACCATCATCACCATGTTGAACATCTCCTCGGAGAGCGCCGCCGATCCTGTGAGCCAGAAGGGCAGGCATTGGGTGATGGTTACGGTGGCACCCAGCACCACGGCCGCAGCGGTCGAGACGGCGAGCAACAGTGGCAGATCGCCAAGCCCGGCGCCGCCGAGCCAGAACCAGAACAGGAAGGCGCTCGCGATGTCGCCGAGACCTGAGGGAATGGCGCGGGACAGCAGCAGACCTGGCAAAGGATGGCGCGGCCGCCCGAGATAGATGTCGAGCCCGCCATCGGCGATGGTGTTGGCAAGGTCGCGCAGGCCCCCGGCGAGGAAGACCATCAGGCCGAAACTCCAGGCGACGACGCCGATGAGGAGCGCCATGTCGCGGAGCCCCCAGCCGCCGAGATTGGAGAAATCGGCAAAATAGACGACCCAGAGGAGGAAGATGATCAGGTTGTTGCCGAGCATCATGGCCGCCGAGGTCGCGGCGAAGGCCGGACGTGCGAAGCAGGCCGCGAGATTGACCCTGAGCAGGGCCGCGACATAGGCGAGGCTGTTCATCCAAGGCCTCCTAAATTCCCCGCTCGGCGAAACGGGCCGCCGCGGCGCGCTCGACCAGCCATGTCATGAGGCCGATCACGATGAGCCAGAGCAGTTGCAGGCCGAGGGTTCCCGCGATGGCCGGGGATGATGCGTCCAGCAAGAAGGAGGCCGGCGCAAAGATCATGGCGGCGAAGGGCGAGGCCTCGGCCAGGCTGCCAAATGGCTCGGGATAGAGGGCGAGGGGGATCATCAGCCCGCCGAGCACGAAGGTCATCTTCTGCCAGATCCAGAACAAGGGTGCCGGCGAGCCGACCCAGGCCGCGGCATATCCCAGCTGGAGATGGCAGAGCAGCACCAGGAGCGTTGCGATCGTTGTCGACAGAACCATCGCCGGGAGCACGGCGACAGGGATCGCGATTCCACCTGTGATCCAAAGGCCGATGGCGATGCCGCCCGCACCCAGCAGCAGAAGGCGGTGGCAACATCCTCCGATCCATTCGGCGAGGAGGGCCATCGCATAGGGAAGTGGGCGCGCCAGCCCCGCGGCAATCTCGCCGGAGAGGATGGCCCGCTCGATCTCGCGGTAGGGGAAGCCGACGGCGATGACAACGCACTCGGTCACCGCCATGTACCAGAAGAGCCGGGCGGCATCGAGGCCGGGGCGGCCCAGCTCCTGCAGGGGCGTCGCCCTCCACAGGGCCCAGAAGATCAGCAGGATCAGCCAGTAGAACGCCAGGCGGCCGAGCCCGCCTGCGCGATCGGCCGCGGCTCGGTGCCAGCCGAGCAGGGCGAAGGCCAGGAGTGCGCCGATATCAGCCCGTCGCATGGGGCATCTCCTTTCGGCCGATGCCGTCGCGATAGATCGCCTTGATCACCTCCTCCAGCGGCGGATTCTCGATGACGATGTCGCGCAGCGAGAGCTGGGCGAGCGCGGCGGCCACGACCTTTTCGACCGGCATGCGCGCGGTGTCGACGTTGAGGCTGAGCCGATAGGGCTCCGCCGCGGCGACAGCGACGCCGGGAATGTCGAGGCGCGGATGCTCCTCCGCCGTGACCAGGGTCATGGCGCGGTGCTGGAGGAACTCCCGCCGCAGGCGCTCCAGCGGCTGGTCGAGCAGCAGCCGGCCGTGGTCGATGACGATCACCCGGTCGCAGATCGTCTCGATATCGCCGGTGTCATGGGAGGTCAGCAGCACCGTCGTCCCCTCGGCCCGCGACATCTCCCCGAGATGATCGCGCAGCGCCGCCTTGGCAGTCACATCGAGGCCAATGGTGGGCTCGTCCAGCAACAGGAGCCCGGGGCCGTGCAGCAGGGATGCCGCGATCTCGCAGCGGATGCGCTGGCCGAGGGAGAGCTCGGAGACGGGCCGGTCCAGCAGGCCGCCGATCTCGAAGGTCCGGGCGAGCCGCTCCAGCCGCTCCCGGTGGCGCGCGCGGTCGACATCGTAGATCCGGCGCAAGAGCTCGAAGCTGCTGCGCACGGGCAGCGTATACCAGAGCTGGGAGCGCTGGCCGAAGACGATGCCGATGCGCCGCGCAAGCTGGCGCCGCTGCTGCCAAGGCACGTAACCTGCGACCTCCGCGCGGCCGGCGCTCGGGCGCAGGATGCCGGTGAGCATCTTGAGGGTCGTCGATTTTCCCGCACCGTTGGGGCCGATGAAGGCGACCCGCTCCCCCGCCGCGACCGCGAAAGAGATGCTGCTCACGGCTGGCAGTTCCACCACCGGCCGTGGCGTCAGCAGGCGCGCGAGTGCGCCCGCCTTGACCCGCCCATTGGCCGCCGGCCGGCGCATGCGGAAGTTCTTGCTGAGCTCCTCGACCGTGATATCCGCCATGGTCTGTCCCCAAAACCAAAGGCCCCGCCGGTGGTGCCGGCGGGGCCTTTGGTTTCTTTGCTGTCGATCCGAAGCTATCGCACGCAGAAGATCCCTGGCCCGCCGGGGGTGCCCGGAAGGGTACCGACGATCATCGAGTTCAGGATCGCGTGCATGACCCCGAGGCTAGGGGAGGGCCGCCGGTTTGTCAAAGCTCCTGCGCCAGAGCCTGTCGCCTGGCCAGACCAGCGCCGCCGCGATCGCCAGCGCCGCGGCGGCGGCAAAGCTGGGGCCGCGGAAGCTGCCGGTGAACGCATAGGCATAGCCGGCGAAGCTCGGGCCGATCATCTGGCCGAGGCCGAAGGCGGCTGTCATCAAAGCGAGGCTCCGGCGCGGATCGCCACGGGAGAGCGCGCGCACCTCGATGAGGCCGAGCGCCGTGATTCCCATCATCGTGCCGCCGAGGAGGAGGGCAGCAAGGACGAGGCCGGCGAGGCTCGTACCGAGCACGCTGAGGGCGACGCCGACCGCCTCGATCAGATTGGCGAGGGCGTAGGCGGCCTCATTGCCGAAGCGCTGTCCGATGGCGACCCAGAGCGCGACCGAGGGCGCTGCGGCGAGGCCGACGGCGAGCCAGACCAGGAAGTCGAGCCCATGCAGGGAAGGCAAGGATCGGGCGATGGTGGAAATGAAGGTCGCGGTGATGACATAGCCGAAGCCGAACAGGCCGTAGGCGAGTACGAGCCGGCGCATGCGGCCGTCGCTGCCGCTGGATGCCGCCGTCTTATGCGTGGCGACCCGCGGCGGCTCGGGCGCCGGCGGGACAAGGGGCAATGTCAGCAGCAAGGCGATGAAAGTGAGGGCGCCGCTCGCCAGCCACTGCACGCGCCAGCCGAAATCCGCGGCCTCGAGCCCGGCGATGAGCAAGGCCGAAAGCGCGATGCCGCTGCCGACGCCGGCGAAATGCAGCGAGCTGAGCCTGGGCCGGCCCATGGCTGCCAGCCGCTCCAGCACCAGGGCCGAGGCGAAGACCAGGACGAAGGCGCTGGCGATGCCGCCCAGAAAGCGCAGAGCGAGGAAGGCGGGCACCGAGCTGACCAGCCCCATGGCGGCGGTGGTGAGCGCGCTGCCTGCGAGCCCGGCGATGAACCCGGCGCGCTTGCCGCCCGGAAGCCGCGGACTCGCTGCGGCCAGCGCGCCCAGGAGATAGCCGAGGAAGTTCGCCGAGGCGATCAACCCCGCCTCGGGCTTTGTGAGGCCGATGCCCGCCACCATGAAAGGCAGGATGGGGGTATAGACGAAGCGGCCGATGCCCTGGGCGGCGGCGAGGGCGATGAACCCGCCGGCAGCAAGGGACAAGGCGCGGCGCGGGTCCTCGCTCATGGGGCTAAGATAGGCGCTGGCCCGCGCCGGCGCCCATGCATTGGCCGAAGGCGAGACCTGCGCTTGGGGCTATCTTGCCAGGACGAGGGAGCGCCGGCCGAAAAGCCCGCCCAGCAGAAGGATGAGTGTCACCGGCACCAGGTTGATGACCAGGACGAGGGCCGAGGCCTCGACCACATGAATCAGCAGATGGGCCGTGTCGGCGAAGGCGGCGACCGCCAGCGCCCCGATCCAGGATGTGGCGGCCGGGCGCAATGGCCGCGCCCGGCGCAGCATGATCCAGAGCACGAGACCGAGCGGCAGGCTTGCCATGATCAGCGTCTCCAGACAGCGGATGCTGTCGGGGATGACCCGCGCGCCCGCGGGGATCGCCACCCAATCGGCGAGGCAGCCATAGGCGAAGCCGCTGAGCCAGAGCGCGGCGAAGGGAAGCGGCAGGAGAAGCCAGCTGCGCGCCCGGTCGGGCAGGCTGACCTCGAAGGCGGCGAATGTCGCTGCGGCCCCCGTCAGCCAGGCGCCGGCGAGCTGAATCAGAAAAGCGGGGTCGCGGAGGCAATCCGAAATATCCGTGCGGGAGCCCCGGAGCAGGACCAGGCCAGCGATCAGCGCCGTGGCCAGCAGGATCCATCCGAGCGCACGCAGCACCGGCGGCTTCAACCGGCGTACCGGCTGAAGCTCCGTCGCAAGCGATGCAATCAGCTCCTCCGTCGAGCGCATGGTCAGCTCCTGGGCATCAGGATGCGCAGCCGCCGCAAGGCGCGGTGGAGCGCGACCTTCAATGCCGATGGCGATTGCCCGCTCCGGGCCGCGGCTTCCTTCAGGGTGAGCTCCTGCAGCCGCAGAAGCTCGACGGCCTGGCGCTGGCCGGGGGGAAGGCCGGCGATGGCCTTGTGCAGCTGGCGGACCTCGCCACTCTCATCGGGAAGGTTCGTTTCATCCGTCGCAAAAGTTTCATGAGCCGGCGTCAGCGCCGTCTCGCGGAGCCTGAGGCGGCCGCGCCGGCGCAGGCCGTCAATGAGCCGGTGGCGCGCCACCGCCAGCAGCCAGGGGGCGAAAGGGCGCCTGGGATCGTAGCTCTGCCGGATCGCGTGAATGGTGAGCAGGATGTCCTGGACCCCGTCCTCGATCTCATCACCCTCCAGCCCGACCCGCCGCGCCACGGCGCGGAGATAAGGGGTGATCGCCCGGAGCAGCGCCGTATAGGCTCTTGCATCGCCGTCCTGCGCGGCTGCCATCAGCGCCACCCAATCCTCGGATTGCTCCCGCGTCATCGGTGGCAGTCTAGCTTCTGGCGACGCGCGAGGCAGCAACGAGCGCGCGATTGCAATCCCGGGATCGCGCGGCGAGACTGGAGGCGAAGGGGGCGGCATGGCGAAACCGGCGATCAC
>DATBBO010000112.1:0-12000 GCA_036270995.1 Dongiaceae bacterium
TGGGCTTGCTAGGTCTACGCGAACGCCGAATTCCGCTCTTGTGCGGGGCGAAGAAATCCTGGTCCCAGAGCCGGATATCGGCCGGAATGTTCTCCTCAGGATGCGAGGGCATCAAACGGGAACCTCGGGCGCGCCGCGGCGATATCAAGGGACGTGGTCTCGATCTCGGCCGGACAGGTCTTCCAGCCGGCCGCGGAACAGATGATCCACCCAGGCCAGGTTGTACTCGCGATAGGTGGTGTGCAATTCGGGCTTCACATCACGATCGAGAAAGCTTCGAAGTGCCTTCTCGGCCGCTTCCTCTGGCGTCCTCGCGCTCACATGGATGAGCGCATCGCCGCCGACGGCTCTATCAGTTCCTGGCCGTATTCCGGGACGACGAGACTTGGGCTAATGCTCGAGGCTGCTTGCCGCGACATAGATCGCGGCGATCTCCTCCAACCCACGCCGGTCATCCTCATCGAACCGTCCGACCATCGGGCTGTCGAGGTCGATGACGCCGAGGATCTCACCATCCCGGATCAGCGGAACCACTAGCTCCGAGCGCGAAGCCGCATCGCAGGCGATGTGATCGGCGAAGGCGTGGACATCCTCCACCAGCATCGAGCGCTTCTCGGCGACGGCGGTGCCGCAGACGCCGCGCCCCACCGGAATGCGGACGCAGGCCGGCATCCCCTGGAAGGGACCCAGGACGAGCTCCCCGCGCTCGCGCAGGAAATAGAAGCCGGCCCAGTTGAGATCCGGAACCAGCTGGAACAGGAGGGCGGCGGTGTTGGCCGCATTGGCCACGGGATCGCGCTCGTTCTCGAAAAGAGAGGCCAGTTGCTGCAAAAGGTCGCGATAGAACTCTGTCTTGCCGCCGCTCTCGATCACCCGTGCCTGGAACATATCTCCCTCGTCCAAAGACTGCCGCCCATTCCGGAAGCCTAGCGCGTTCCGTCCGGTTTGAGGAGACGCATGGCTATGCTGCGGCGGGCAGCGCCCGCCGCAGCGCCGTCGCGAGAGCTGCAAGCGCTGCATCGAGCTCGGGCATCGCCAGCAGGCCGAATCCGAGGCGGAAGACGCGATCCTCCTCGCCGAACCAGCTGCCTCTGGCCGTCCTGACGCCGGCGCTCACCTGCGCTTCGTGGAAGCGGGCGACCGCGGCTGCATCGAAGACGGAAGGCTTCAGCCGGATACAACAGATCGCGCCCGCATCGGGCCGCACCCAGTCGACCAGGGCGCCATTCTCCTGCACCCAGGCTGCCGTGCGGCGCAGGCCCTCGGCCAGATGGCGCCGCCGCTCGCCGATGATCCGCTCGCGCCCGGCCAGAAGACGGAGTGCCAGCGCCTCGTCGACGGCCGAGCAGGAGATCACGGTGTTGAATTTGCCGAGCACGAGCTGCGCCCGAAGTGCAGGGTCGTGGGTGATCGCCCAGCCCAGCCTGAGGCCGGGTGCGCCATGGCATTTGGAGAGCGAGGCGATGGAGACGACCCGGGGATCGAGGGTCACCGCTGTCGGGGCCACCCGATCATCGCCATAGGCCGCATCGCGATAGGTCTCGTCCACCAGCAGATGCGCCGCGGGGCAGATTTCCGCCATCAGGGCCAGGGTCGCGCGCAGCATCTCCTGCGGCAGAGCGACCCCGGAGGGATTCTGTGGCGAGGCGAGGCTCACAAGCCGCGTCTTCGGCGAGAGAAGCGCGCGAAGCTCGGCGAGATCGGGCCGATAGCCGCGATCGAAGGCGAGCGGCAGGATCGAGAGCCGCGCGCCCACGGCCTCCAGGGCGTTGCGCGCCAGCGGAAACAGCGGGGCGGTCGTCACCGCCTCGTCGCCGCGCTCGCAGAGGATGAAGGCCAGGAGGAAGAGCGCATGCATGCCCCCGACCGTGACGACGACATCCTCCGGGCCGACGCCATGCTGGCCCGCGATTTCCTGGCGAAGCTTCCGATCGCCGGCGGCCGTTCCGTAGCCCAGCGCCAGATCGCCGATGCCGGACTCACCGAGCAGCGCGTCGAGGCGCAGATCCGGGCCGGTGCTTTCGGCGAGGTCATGGCGGGGCGCGGTGCCCACCAAAGTGATGATGTCGTTCTCGGGAAAACGCGCCATCTCTGCCTCCCTCATTGCCGTTCGGGACTGTCGCCGGCTGTTCTACCCGGCCAGCCGTCCCGATAACAGATACAGGCAGTTGAAATTGTACCCATAACAGTTACCCTGCCGCCGACCGCCGGAGGGAACGCCATGGGGACGGACTCTTCCTATCGCTATGAGGAGCTGGCGGGCTTCATCACGGGGCTCGTGGATAGCGGCACGCTGCGCCCTGGCGCGCGGGTGCCGTCGCTCCGCCAGATCAGCAGGCAGCGGCGGATCAGCCTCTCCGCCGCGCTCCAGGCCTATCGCCTGCTGGAGGATCGCGGCGTCCTCGAGGCACGCCCGCAGTCCGGCTACTATGTTGCGCGCGGTGCGACGCTCTCCCTGGAGAAGCCGAGCCTTTCCCGGCCACCGGGCAAGGCCACCAGTGTCGCGGTCTCCGGAGTCGTGCTCGAGCTGCTCGAGCATGCCGCCGATCCACGCTTCGTTCCCCTGGGCTGCGCGATTCCCAGCACCGAGGTGCTGGCGGCGGGGCGCCTCGACCGCTTCCTCGCACGCGCCGCACGCGTGAAGGGTGTCGACTACAACACCTACACGGCTCCCCGCGGCGATCCTCTGCTCCGCCAGGAGATCGCGCGGCGCGCGCTCCGCTGGGGCCAGGCGCTCTCGCCGGAGGATATCGCCATAACCTGCGGCTGCACCGAGGCCCTGATCCTGGCGCTCAAGGCTGTGTCGCGGCCGGGCGACACCATCGCCATCGAATCGCCGACCTATTTCGGGCTGCTCCATGCGCTGGAGGCCCTCGATCTGAAGGCGCTCGAGCTCCCGACCGATGCCACCAGCGGCCTCGACCTCGCCGCGCTGGAGCGGGCGCTGGCGAGCAGATCCGTCGCCGCCTGCCTCTTCTCCTCCAGCTTCAACAACCCCCTCGGCTGCACCATGCCCGAGGACAAGAAGATGGAGGTGCTGCGCCTGCTGGCCGCCCATCAGGTGCCGCTGATCGAGGACGACATCTATGGCGACATCTATTTCGGTCCGGAGCGTCCCCGGCCGTTCATGGCCCTGGATCCCCGCGGGAGCACCAATGGCAACACGATCTATTGCAGCTCCTTCTCGAAGACGGTGGCGCCCGGCTATCGCGTCGGCTGGATTGCCACGGGCCCCCATATGCGAAGCGTGCTGGAGCGCAAATTCGCCTTCACCCTCTGCGGCCCTGCCCTGCCCCAGGCCGCACTGGCGGATTTCCTCGCCTCCGGCGGCTATGACAGCCATCTCAGGCGAATCCGGCGGGTCTTCGCCGAAGGCATAGATCGGATGACTCATGCCATCGACAAGGCTTTTCCCAGGGGCACGAAGGTGACCCGTCCCGCCGGCGGCTTTGTCCTCTGGCTGGAGCTGCCGCGGCCTCTCAGGAGTCGTGCGCTCTTCGAGGCGGCGCTGGCGCGCGGCATCTGCTTCGCCCCGGGTGATGTCTTCTCCGCCAGCAGCCGCTATGCCAATTGCCTGAGGCTCAGCTGCGGCCATGGCTGGAATGCGCGCATCGGAAAGGGCATCGCGGAATTGGGCAGGCTCACCGGTGCCGCGCTGGCGCGGGGTTAGCCATTCCTCATAGGCAAGCTAGCGGGAGATCCTTGGGCTTCCCTCGGCCTGCGCGGAAGATAAGGCGCATCAACGGAACTTCTCGTAACGCCGGGCGGAGCCGGCTAAGTTCTGCTCAAGGGGGACCCATATGAGCTCGAAGCGCCACGTTCATCTTTCGCCGCCGCCCAGCCGCCGGCGGTTTCGCTGGCATCACGCCGTCTTCGTCATCCTCGTGATCGCGGTCATCCTTTTCTTCTTCAACTGGACCTACCGCATCTGGTAGCGCCGCTTACTTCCGGCAAAATTTCCCGGCCACGATCTCTCGCCCGTTACCCCGGCCGAGGCCGGGGCAACGAAGCGAGAAGAATCGTCTTTCGGACGTGCGGTCAGCTCACACCATCGTGACCTTGCCGCTTGCGAGGTCGTAGACGCCGGCGACGACGCTGAGATTGCCCTTGGCGATCAGATCCGCCAGGACCGTGGAGGTTTCCCGTAGGAGTGCCGCCTGGATCTTTGCATTATCCGCAGTGCACGCGGCCAGATCGCCGCCGCCCGCGATTACGGCCGGCCGGAGGGAGCGGTAGAGCGCACTGATCTGGCCGGGCACCGCCTTGTTGGCGATGGCCGCGTCGATGGCGCCGCAGCTGCCATGGCCCAGCACCATGATCGTCTTGGCGCCGAGCACCGCCGTGCCGAACTCCATGCTGGCGATCATCTCCGTGGTCACGATATTCCCAGCCACCCGACAGACGAAGATATGTCCGATGGTCTGGTCAAAGATGAGCTCGACCGGCATGCGAGAATCGGCGCAGGCGAGCACCGCAGCAAAGGGCTCCTGCTTTTCCGCGGTTTTCTGATGCAGCAGCTCGAGGTCGTGCTCGAAGGACGTCATCTTGCCGTCGACGTAGCGCTGATTGCCGTCCATCAGGGCCTTCAACGCCTCGTCGGGCGTCATCGACGACTGGGCCCGCGCCGCACTCGGCCGCGCGAGCTCGGTTCCGGCGGCCGCGACCATGGCCACGGCCGCACCGGCGACGGTCGCCCCCAGAAGGCGCCGCCTCGATAGAGTCGAAGAAGCCGGCTCCTGCTCATGACAGTCGCAAGTCGCAGTTTCGCAACGATCGGAATCCTGGTTATTCATACCCCCTACTCCTATGTGTTCGAGTTGGTTGGATCGTCTCCTATCCGTCCTGCGCTACGGATCCCGTCCTAACCGCCCGAATTGAACTTCGCATAGGCCGTCTGCCACAGCTTCAGCCCGGTGCTGGTCAGCGCCGATTCCTGAAGGGAAGTCGGGCCGAAATCATCGGGCGACATGACGGCAGTGCGCAGATTGGGCGGGATTAGCTTGCCGGCGATCAGCGAATCCGCGGTGATGGCGTTCTGCGGCGGCTGATAGCCGGTGAAATTGACGAAATTGTCGTAGGCGTTCTGCTGGTCGAGCAGGAAATTCAGCCAGAGATGCGCCAGCACGGGCTTCTTGGTCGTGGAGCAGATCACCCACATGTCGTTCTGGATCGGCCCCTTGCCCTTGGGCGCGGCCCAATATTGCAGCAAAGCCGGGTCGAAGTCCTTCGGCAGATAGGCGAAGACCGAGCTCAGCATCTGGCCCGACCAGTTCTGATTCAGCCAGCTCGCCCCCTGGGGCAGAGTCTGATAGCCGGTGATGTTGACCTTGGGATTGCAGATCGGGATCAGCGCCAAGAGGTCGGCCAGCCCCGCATCGATCTCCTTGGGGTCCTCGGTGTTGATGTCGTAGCGCCCGCGATAGAGCATCGCCATGACCAGGGATTCGCGGGAATCGTCGAGCACCGCGACATAGCCCTTGTATTTCTCGGCATGCCAGAAGATCGACCAGGGATTGTCGAGCTTCGCGATATCCTCGGCGACCTTGTCGCTGCGCCAGGCGATGCCGGTGGTGTAGAGCGTATAGGGCACCGAATACCGCGAGTCCGTATCGTAGTAGGGGCTGTGCAGCGAGGGCCAGACGTTCTGCTTCAGATTGGGAATGTAGTCGTGGTTGATCGGCTTCAGCAGCTTGCCGGCCACGGCCTGGGCGATGCGGTCCGGGGTGATCTCGGTGACATCCATCTGGACCGCATGGGTCCCCAGCCGCGTGATCGCCTCGTCCATGCTGTTGAAGGTGGTGAGCTGGACATCGACGCCGTATTTCTTGCCGAAGGCATCCAGCAGCTTCTTATCGACGTAATCCGCATAGTTGAAAATGTTGAAGGTGCCGCCTGTCTCGGGCTCGAGTCCGCTCTTGATCGGGTCTTCGAAGACCGGCAGCGTCACCGGATGATCGGGCCGCGCCAGCGGAATCCCGCCCGGGCCGAGCGGCAGGTCGTCCGCCGAGGCGCCGCCGCCAAAGAGCGGAAGGCTCGCCGCCCCCAATCCTGTGATTCCGAGCGCCCTCAGCGCCGCGCGGCGCGACAGCCGGCCAGTCCGCAACGCCCTGTAGAACCGTTTTGCCGCCGCGTCTCGTCCGTTCATCAGGAGACCCCCCAGGCGTTGAAAGCATATTCGTGGCAAAAGATAGCCGAGGATCGAGCCCCGGTCTATCGCACGACCTTCGGCATGACGCAGGCTCGTCAAAATTAGCAGGTAAGCTCGGCCCTACGGCAACGGCAGGGGAGGGAACCATGAGATCCCGGCAGGCATCGATCCATCGGCTCTTGGGAATGGTTGCCTTCGTTGCCCTCCTGTGCGCGGCCCTTCTCGCGGGCCGCGCCCGGGCGGCGGATCCCGATGCCCTCTGGAAGATCGTCCATGGGAAATGTGTCCCCCATGTCACGGCCAGTGGGGACCCCGCGCCCTGCAGCCTGGTCGATCTCGCCGGCGGCTACGCGATACTGAAGGATATTCGGGGGGCCACCCAGTTCCTGCTGATCCCCACGGCGAGGATCACAGGCATCGAGAGTCCCGAGATCCTGGCCCCCGATGCCCCCGACTACTGGCGGGAGGCCTGGGAGGCGCGCCGGTTCGTGAACGAGAAGGCGGGGCGCGACCTGCCGCCCCAGGACATCTCGCTCGCCATCAACGCCGCCACCCAGCGCAGCCAGAACCAGCTCCACATCCATATCGATTGCATCCGCACCGATGTGAGAGCGACCCTGGCGAAGAATGCAGCGGGGATCGGCGAGCAATGGGTGGCGCTGGCGCTGCCCCCCGTCGGACATCGCTACATGGTACGCCGCATCGAGGGCCCGGATCTCGCCGGCATTTATCCCTTCCGCCTCGTCGCCGACAGCTTGCCCGGCGCTGCAGCGGGGATGAGCAAGCAGACCATGGTGCTCACGGGTGCGCCGGTCGAGGGCGGGAAAGCGGGCTTCTATCTCCTCGACGACCATGTCGATCCGGCCGAACCGAAGCGGGGCTGGGGCGAGGAGCTTCAGGACCATGACTGCGCGCTGCTGAAAGAGGCTTCCTAGAGGCGCTTCGTAACGTTTTCTTCGTCCCTGATGCGCCAGAGTCACAGGTGAGGGATTTCCAAGCCCTCCCTGGGGGGAACGCCTTGTGGCCTTAAGTGGTTGTCTCCACATGACCCACAGTTAAGCGGGGATCACGAAATCGCCCAATTTTGGTCGTGGGTGTGCCGCAGAACCTGGCGACAGTCGCTTGAGGACGGTGCGCAATGCAGGAGGCGGTTATGGAGAGAAGCTGGCGGGACGAGCCGAGACTCGACGATCTGCTGAGCGATCCGATGCTCGATGCGCTTCTCATGGGCGACCGCGTGAGCCGCGACGAGCTTCGGCGCCTGGTCGAGGAAGCGCGCCTGACCTTGGCCCGCGTACCCCGGGAATGGACATTGCAGTGAGCCGGACCGCGAGCCGGCAGATTTTCACGCCCCGCTATTGATGTGCTGCAGTGCAGGTCCGATATTTTTGCACTGCACCAATTGCCGAGTCGGCAGATAGAGTTTCCTGAAGGGAGTGCAGGGACATGAATTCGAAGAAGCATCCCAAATCGAAGCCGAAGGCCAAGATCAATGTCCGGGTTCGCCATGAGCCGCCGACCCTGGATGAGGCGATCTTTGCCGCCCAGGGCCTGAGCGAAAACCTGCGCGAGCAGATCGAGATCGCGGCGACCCTCATCGGCCTGCCCGAGGATCAGGTCCGTCAGCGCATCATGGAGCAGGGCTCCGTCGCTCGCGGCGCCAACCGGATGGTGGTGACCAGCAACCGCTCCGGCGCCCAGCGCAGCGTCATCGTCGAACGCAAGACGCCGCGCCGGGTCTTCACCTCGCGCAGCCAGCCGCTTTCGACCCCGGCCTCTTTCCCTCGCTGAGGCCGGGGCGAAGTTCGTACTGAAACCTCGATCCGCGTGAAGACGGAATCCGGGACCTCCAGTTGCCGGGCTCTGGATGCCTTTGCTGCGGGCCGCGAGAAGCCTGAAACACCCCCTTATGAGATGCCCCGCGCCGGCCTATCCTGATCCTGTCCGGGATCGAGGTCGGGCTTCATGAGCGGCGCGGAGCAGTGGGACGGGGTTTCTTGGCGCGGGGCGGTGCTGGCGCTGGCTGCGGCGTCCCTGTTCGGCCTCAGCACACCCATCGCCAAGCTCCTCCTGATGCGCCTCGATCCTCTCTCGCTCGCAGCACTGCTCTATCTCGGCTGCGGCATCGGCCTTGCGGTTTCCCGCTTTGCATGGCGCTTGTTCCAGAGAGGTCCCGCCGGCGAAGCCTCGCCGGGCCCCGCCGATTGGCCCTGGCTTCTCGGGGCCATCTTCTGCGGCGGCGTGCTCGGACCGATCCTGCTGTTGACCGGGCTTCGCTTCACCGGCGCTGCGACGGCTTCGCTGCTCCTCAACCTCGAATCCGTGTTTACGGCGCTCATCGCCTGGTTCGTCTTCCGCGAGGGCGTCGACAGGCGGATCGCCCTCGGCATGACGGCGGTAGCCGCCGGCGCCGTCGTTCTCACCTGGCAGGGCACGGGCGCCACCATGGCCGGCATGCGCGGCCTGCTGGGCCCGCTCGCCATTGCCGGCGCTTGCCTCGCCTGGGCTATCGACAACAACCTGACCCGCAGGGTCTCCCTCCTCGATCCCGTCCTGATCGCCATGCTGAAGGGCCTCGTGGCCGGGACAGTGAACCTCCTCCTCGCCTTCGCGGCCCGGCCCCTCCTGGGTGGCCTGCTCCCGGCGGGCGGGCCCGGATGGCCTTCGGGCGAGATCGTCATTGCCCTTATCCTCGGGTTGCTGAGCTATGGCGTCAGCCTCGTCCTCTTCGTGCTGGCCCTTCGCGACATTGGCGCCGCACGGACCGGGGCTTATTACGCCGCCGCCCCCTTCATCGGCGCGATCCTGGCGATCGCAGCTCTGGGCGAACCCGTCACCGGCCAACTCCTCCTCGCCAGCCTCTTGATGCTCGCCGGGCTGTGGCTACATCTGACGGAAAGCCATGCCCATGAGCATGTGCATCGACCGCTGAGCCACACTCACCGTCATCGCCATGACATTCATCACCGCCATGATCATGCGCCGGAGGATCCGCCGGGGGAGCCCCACAGCCATCCTCATCCGCATACGCGGCTGCGCCACAGCCACCGGCATTTCCCCGATGCCCACCACTCTCATGGGCATTGAATCCTGAGGTGTTGAGCCGATGAGCGCGACCGAAACCGCCGACCGTCCTCATGACAGCGACCATGAGCACGAGCTGGCGGGCGAATCCGGCGGCCACGGCCATCATAATCACGCCCATGGCCCGGCCAATTACAACCGCGCCTTCGCGATCGGGACCGCGCTCAATCTGGGCTTCGTCCTCGTCGAGGCCGCTTTCGGCGTCGTCGCCAATTCGGTCGCGCTCCTCGCCGATGCGGGACACAACCTCAGCGACGTGCTTGCCCTCCTGCTGGCCTGGGGTGCCGCCTGGCTGACCCGCCGCCAGCCGACGAGCCGGCATACCTACGGCTTCGGCAGCTCCTCGATCCTGGCCTCTCTCATCAACGCCATGCTGCTGCTGGTGGCCGTAGGCGCGATCGCCTTCGAGGCCGTCGGCCGGATCTTCCGCCCCGAGCCGGTGGCAGAATTCACGGTGATCTGGGTCGCGGCCGCCGGCATCCTGGTCAACGGCGCCACGGCCTGGATGTTCATGCGCGGACGCGAGCGCGACATCAACATCCGCGGCGCCTATCTGCATATGGCGAGCGATGCCGCGGTCTCCGCGGGCGTGGTGGTGGCCGCCGTCGCCATCTGGGCAACGGGCTGGTACTGGCTCGATCCTCTGGCGAGCCTCGCCATCTCCGTGGTCATCGTGCTCGGCAGCCTCGATTTGCTGAAGGAATCGACGCGTCTTGCCATGGCGGCGGTGCCGGGCGGGGTGGATCGCACCGGCGTGGAGCGCTATCTCGCCGGGCTACCCGGAGTGGGCGCCGTTCATGATCTCCACATCTGGGCCATCAGCACCACCGAGACGGCGTTGACCGCCCATCTCGTGCGCCCCGCCATGGGACCGGATGACGAATTCCGCCGCGGCGTCGCTGCGGAGCTCAAGACGCGCTTCGGCATCGGCCACTGCACCATCCAGGTCGAGCATGACGGCGCCGACTGCCATCTCGCCCCGACCGACGTGATCTGAGCAAGCCGCGCATCGCGCAGAGTTGATGGCGCACGCGGGCAGCGGCGGGCTAGCATTGGCACCGTTCAATCCCCCCGAAAGCAGGAGACCTCCGATGAGCGATCCGATCGTCTACGGTCCCAATTACAGCACCTATGCCCGCAGCGCGCGGCTGGCGCTGGAGGAGAAAGGCGTGCCCTATCGGCTGGAAGAGGTCGACCTCATGCAGGGCGCGACGACGCAGCCGGCCTATCTCAAGCGCCACCCCTTCGCCAAGGTGCCGGCCTTCGAGCATGACGGCTTTCCCCTCTACGAGACCGCCGCCATCGAGCGCTATGTGGACGAGACCTTTCCTGGGCCGAAGCTGCAGCCCGATGATCCGAAGCGCCGGGCCCGCATGACCCAGATCGTCTCCGTCATCGATTCCTATGCCTATTCGGCGCTGATCGGCAAATGTGTTTGGCAGCGAATCGTGATGCCGATCATCGGCCAGAAGACCGATGAAGCGGTCATCGCCGAGGCCATGCCGCGGGTCGAATGCTCGATGGAGGCCTTGGAGACTCTGGCCGATGCCACCGGTCCCTATCTCTGCGGCCCGTCTCCCAGCCTGGCCGATCTGCATGTGGCACCGGTCATGGCCTATTTTGCCGAGACGCCGGAAGGCAAGAGCCTGCTCGCCAAATCGCCGAAGCTCGCCCGTTGGTGGAAGGAGATGGGCGCCCGGCCCAGCATGGCCAAGACCCAGCCGAAGCTGGGCTAGCCGGCACCTTCTATCCGCTCTTCAGTGCTGGCTGGTCGTTGCCGCCAGCGTGGTGCGGGTGCGCGTGTAGTCGGTTGCGAGGCTGAGGCCGGCGACGAGTGCCAGGGATGCCAGCGCAAGGAGAGCGGCGCGCCAGGCCGGCGCGATCTTTCCCTCGCGCGCGGCGGTCTCTGCGGGCAGCTTCTTGCGTCCCGTGACCATGGCTTTCACCAGATTGTCGCCGGTCAGGAACCACTCGACGGCCACGCCGAGGATATGGACCACGATCAGCGCGATCAGGAAATCGGAGATCAGCGAATGCAGATCGCGGAGGAGCACCGCCATCGGCAGCGGAATCGAGGCGGCCAGCGGTCCCGCGGCGCGCCGACCGGCAGCGAAGAGGCCGGTTACGATCATGCCGGCGAGAGTGCTCAGCAGGAGAGCGATCATCCAGCCGCCCAGCGGGTTATGGCCGACGCTGTGGGGCGGATCGAAGCGTTTCAGTCGGTCGATATAGCCCTTCACCACCGGCCAGCGACGCAGGAAGTCGGCGAAACGGGAGCGTGGGCTCCCGACGAACCCCCAAACCAGGCGAAACAGCAGCAGGCCGGCGATGGCATAGCCGGCCACGAAATGGAAGATTGTCTGGAATCCACCCCGCGGCCCGATGAGAAAGAGGTTGATCCCGACCAGCAGGACCAGCGTCCAGTGAAAGATGCGGGTCGAAAGGTCCCAGATCTCGGTATCGCGCTCAGGCGCTGGCGTCATGGCTTCCCATCCGGTTGTTCGAGCCGCGGCAGCATATAAGGCCGCAACCTGACATTTGTCTGGCTAACGGGCGGCCGCGCCCTTCGCCCGCGGTTCCGACAGATGCCGGGCCTCGCCCAGCTTCGATTCCGGGAAGCGCTCCGCCAGGTGGCGGATCAGCCAGCAGCCGGCCCGGCCCGGCTCATGCCCGCGGCGTAGCAGCAGGAAATAGGGGACCGTGAAGGCGGCCTCGCCCCAGCCCTCGACCTCGATCCGCTTCAGCCGCCCGGCCTCGATATCCGCTGC
>DATBBO010000113.1:0-10345 GCA_036270995.1 Dongiaceae bacterium
ATATGAGCGGTCATGAATACGCCCCTTTCTCTCTAGGACGACATCCCAGCGATCATCGGATGGCGGCGATCAGGGCGTCGCCGCGCGAACCGCCAAGACCTTGTAGAGCACCGCTTTATCGGCAGGCGTTCCATAGCGCACGAGGATCCGCGCACGGCCATCCTGGTTGAACTCGAACGGAACGTCGAAGCTCGCGAAGATGTCCGACAGGGGGACGCTCACCTTGATGCGATCGTCGATCAGGATGTTGAGGGTCTGGCCGCTCTTGGCCTGCGCGCGCGCCTGAATTGTGAGTTTGGCCGCGGAATTGGGTTTGCCTCTTGCAATGAGGCTGGACCTCGCTCCCAGACCCCAGCGAACATTCGCAAGATTCTCCGGCGCCGACAGGCTCACGACAGGGCTCAGCCCTTCCTCCTGTTCGAACGCACCAAAGGCAGGCAATGCCATGTAGAAGAGGACGGGTCCACCGCCCAGCGGATCGGCAATGCGGATCGCAGGACCGAAACGGCCGGTGGATTCGATCAGCTTGATCATCTCCGCGCGAAAT
Organism: Dongiaceae bacterium; assembly: GCA_036270995.1. Lineage (GTDB taxonomy): Bacteria > Pseudomonadota > Alphaproteobacteria > Dongiales > Dongiaceae > DASXQK01. The sequence continues at coordinate 548 of DATBBO010000113.1, forward strand.
GCACTGGGTGCGGTTGGAAGGCTTGGAAACGCACCTGCGGCATTGGGGGCGGGTGCGAATACGATATCCGCTGTCGCCAAATTCTTTCGCTGCTGCTCCAGGTCGACAATGAGCGCGCCGGTGGCGGGAGACGGCGGAATGCGGCCCTCGACGTAGTCTTGGAATGCGACGGTTGAATAGTTCAGATAGAGGAGCGGCGTCGTTTCATAGAAGATAGTAGCTTCCGTGCCTTCTCCCAGCGCGGATACGGCCTTGTGCAGCATGCCCCATCGCGACGCCGCGAGAACCGGATCGGCCGGCGCCCCGCGGGCCCGCGTGTAGGGCCACATGAATTGCCATGCTGAAAACAGCAGCAATGCGATGCAGACCGACCAGGCCAGCGGCCGAGGAAGCCGGCGCACTAGGACGACCGTTCCCACCGCCGTTGCCGTGAGAAACAACGCCGCGAAAACGAGCCCATGCACGCCTTTGAATGCCGGGATGGTCACGCCCAGATAGGCCAACACGATCAGAGCGATCGTCAGGCCTGTCCGATGCAGAGCCTTCCAGTCGCCAGAGGCCCTCAGCCTCAGCACAAGGGCAGCGGCGATGACGGGCCCGGCATAGAGCCACAAGCCCAGCGATCTCGTGCCAATTGGCCCGATCAAGTAGAACAGCACATGATCGCGGAGCGATCTTTGCTCTACCCAGATCTTGGCCTCCGCGCCGAAGGCCGTCGTCCAGATGTAGTCGAGGACATGGCCGAGCTCGAGCGCGTAGTAGGGCAGGGAAATCAGAATCCCTGTTCCCATGGTCACGAGGCCGGCGGTTGCCGCCGTCTTGATGTTCCACTGCCGGAGCGCCTGCAGGCTCGCCAGAAGCATGGCAGCGCCGAACAGACCGATGACGACGTGAAACACCGTCGGCTTGGCCCAGAGTGCCGCGCCGAGAATGGCACCGGCGATTAATTGATCCCTTCGGCTGGTGAGCCAATCGGGCCGCAACAGAATGAAGAGCGATCCAGCAGCGGCGAGGAGTGCGCAGAACCAATCGGGCTTGAAAGTCATGAGCGCATCGCCGATCAACGGAAAACCCAGAAAGGCGATGGCGAGAAGAATGGCATGACCCAGAGCCAGATCGGCCGCGACGCCCAGCAAAGCATTGACGAAAAAGAATAGGACCACGGCACTGGAGATCGGTCCGACCCAGGGTTTGATTCCCAGCACCGCGAATCCAATGAACGCCAGGAAGGTGGACATCGGTGCATGCGGAGGGCCGGCCAGATAGGCCCGTAGGATTCCGCCAAAACCGGATTCGCGAAAAGGCTTCAAATACGCCGCGCCGCTCAGATAGTAGTTTACGGCATCGAAGATCGGCGGAAAGGCCAGCGTGCCCGCCGAAAATGACTCGTTGATCTGGAGAGCGGCAAAGACCGCCGTGATGACGAAGGCAAGAATCCAGCGTAGAGCCCTGTGCCGTGCTTGGCGGGTTGGGAGACGGAGTTCCGCCGAGTTGATCATGCCAGTCTTGCCGGCGGTGGAAAATCGCGGCTCATGCCGATCCGTCATTAAGCTAAGCCAGCTCCTTCCAGAAGAGCAGTCCCGCCACCCACTGACCGTCGACGCGTGCGTAGTGCGCGTGGGTCCCGTAGTGGAGATAGCCGAGCGACTGGTAGAGCTGGATCGCCGCGACTTGCGTCTCGCGCACATCGAGATTGAGGACGCTGACGCCCTGGGCGCGTGCCTCCTCCTCCACCGCCAGCACGATGCCGCGGGCGAGTCCGTGGCCGCGGGCCCAGGGGGCGACGAAGTTGGTGGTAAGCTGGGCCGAGTGGCCCTGGGCCTCGTTGTTGCGCGAAGGGCGCACGAGCTGAGCCGTGGCGCAGATCACCCCATCGAGCCGGCCGACCAGCAGGCTGCGCTCGGGCACCAGCAGCACGCCTTTCCAGTAGTTCTCCATCACCTGGCGCGGCGGCGGGTTCAGCCAGCCGAAGCCGCCGCCGGCGCGGATGCCGTCATCCGCCGCCTCGCAGAGCTCCTGCAGATCGAGCTTGGAGAGCTTGGTCAGCTTCTCGATCGAGGTCGTCGCCATCGCTGTCCTCAGGGCCGCCAGGCCAGGAAATTGGCAAGGAGTCTCAGGCCGGTCGCCTGGCTTTTCTCCGGGTGGAACTGCAGGCCCGCCATATTGTCCCGGGCGATGGCCGCAACCACCGGCCCGGCGTAGTCCGTCTCGGCCAGCAGGTCCTGGGTTGCCGCCAGCCGCAGGTGATAGCTGTGGACGAAATAGACGTCGGCCTCCTCGGCGATGCCATCGAGCAGGGGATGCGGGCGCGCAGGATGCAGCGCATTCCAGCCCATATGTGGGATCTTGACCGGCCGCGGGGCCAGGGGGACGACCTCGCCCGGGATCCAGCCGAGGCCGGCATGGCGGCCATGCTCGAGGCCGGCCTCGGCCATGAGCTGCATGCCGACGCAGATACCGAGGAAGGGACGGCCCTGCCGGCGCACCGCCTGCTCCAGCGCCTCCACCATTCCGGGAAGGCGATCGAGGCCGGCGCGGCAATCGGCGAAGGCGCCCACCCCCGGCAGGACGATCCGCTCCGCCGCAGTCACATCCCCCGGATCGGCGGTCACGGCCACATCCGCCCCCGCCGCGGCCAGCGCCTTGGCGGCCGAACGGAGATTGCCCGACCCGTAGTCGATGACGACGGTTTTCATGGGAAGGCGTCTCGGATGGCTCAGCTCAGGGTGCCGCCGAGGACGCCCTTGGTGGAGGGCACGGCGTCGGGCTTGCGTGGATCGATGCTGACTGCCGCCCGCAGGGCCCGCGCCAAGCCCTTGTAGCAGCTCTCGATGATGTGGTGATGTGGTGGTTGTTCTCGCCGTAGAGGTTCTCGACGTGGAGCGTGAGCCCTGCGGCCTGGGCGAAGGCGTGGAACCACTCGCGGAAGAGCTCGGTATCCATCTCGCCGAGCTTGGGCTTGGTGAAGCTCACCTTCCAGATGAGGTAAGGGCGGTTCGAGGCGTCGAGGGCGACGCGCGTCAGGGTCTCGTCCATGGGGATGAGCGCATCGCCATAGCGCTGAATGCCGGCGCGGCCGCCGAGCGCCTCGGCCACCGCCTGGCCGATGACGATGCCCGTATCCTCGGTGGTGTGATGGAAGTCTATATGGAGGTCGCCCTTGGCCTCGACCTCCAGGTCGATCAGGCTGTGGCGGGCGAGCTGCTCCAGCATATGGTCAAGAAAGCCGATGCCGGTCGCGACCTTGGCGCGACCCTGGCCGTCCAGATTGACGGCGGCGCGCACCTGGGTTTCCCTGGTTTTCCGCGTGACTTCGGCCCGGCGCATGGCAGGCATCCCCAAAAATGCGGCAGGGTTGTAGCAGCATCCCCCTGGCTAGGCTACAAGCTGCCGCCCAGGCTACCCGGTCCGCTTGCCCCGAGAGCCGCGAATACCTATGTGGGAACCCATGTCAGACCCCTCCTCGCCCACCCCTGCCGGCAGTCCCTGGCACGGCACCACCATCCTCTCGGTCCGCAAGCAGGGCCAGGTCGTGATCGCCGGCGACGGGCAGGTGAGCTTCGGCAACACCGTGATCAAATCCAACGCCCGCAAGGTGCGCCGGCTCGGCAAGAGCGACGTCATCGCCGGCTTCGCCGGGGCGACCGCCGATGCCTTCGCGCTCTTCGAGCGCCTGGAGGCGAAGCTCGAGCAGCATCCGGGCCAGCTCTCCCGCGCCTGCGTCGAGCTGGCCAAGGACTGGCGCACCGACCGCTATCTGCGCCGGCTGGAGGCCATGATGGCGGTGGCCGACAAGCAGGTGAGCCTGGTCCTGACCGGCACCGGCGATGTGCTCGAGCCCGAGGAAGGGTTGATCGGGATCGGATCCGGCGGGCCCTATGCGCTCGCCGCCGCCCGGGCCCTGATCGATATCGATGGGCTCTCCGCCGAGGTCATTGCCCGCAAGGCGCTGGGGATCGCGGCCGATATCTGCGTCTTCACCAACCGCAACCTGACGATCGAAAGCCTGTGAGTCTATGAACGATACCGCCGCCGAGAAACCGCAGATCACATCCCAGAGCGGTGGCTTCAGCCCGCGCGAGATCGTCTCCGAGCTCGATCGCTTCATCGTCGGCCAGGGCGAGGCCAAACGCGCCGTCGCCATTGCGCTCCGCAACCGGTGGCGGCGCCAGCAGCTTCCGGAAGCGCTCCGCGAGGAGGTGCAGCCCAAGAACATCCTGATGATCGGGCCGACGGGGGTGGGCAAGACCGAAATCGCGCGGCGCCTGGCGCGGCTCGCGCAAGCGCCCTTCCTCAAGGTCGAGGCGACCAAGTTCACCGAGGTCGGCTATGTCGGCCGCGATGTCGAGCAGATTGTGCGCGACCTCGTGGAGATCGCTCTCAGCATGACCCGCGACCGGATGCGCAAAGGCGTGGCGGCGAAGGCCGAGCTCGCCGCGGAGGAGCGGGTGCTGGATGCCCTGGTGGGCGAGAATGCCGGGGCGGAGACCCGGACCAAGTTCCGCCGCATGCTGCGCGCCGGCGAGCTCGACGAGCGCGAGATCGAGCTGAAGCTGCGCGACACCGGCGCCGGCCTGCCGACCTTCGAGATTCCCGGCATGCCCGGCAGCAGCGTGGGCATGGTCAATCTGAACGACATGCTGGGCAAGGCCTTCGGCGCGCGCACCAAGACCAAGAAGGTGAGCGTCGCCGACAGCCACCGGCTGCTGATGGCGGAGGAGAGCGACAAGCTCCTGGACGAGGAGCGTGTAACCGCCGAGGCCATTTCCGCCGTGGAGCAGAACGGCATCGTCTTCCTCGACGAGATCGACAAGATCTGCGCCCGCAGCGAGCGCGTCGGCGCCGATGTCAGCCGCGAGGGCGTGCAGCGCGATCTCCTGCCGCTGATCGAGGGGACCCAGGTCTCGACCAAATATGGCCCGGTCAAGACCGATCATATCCTGTTCATCGCCTCGGGCGCCTTCCATCTCGCCAAGCCCTCCGACCTGCTACCCGAGCTGCAGGGGCGGCTTCCGATCCGCGTCGAGCTCCAGGCGCTCACCCGCGACGATCTGAGGCGCATCCTGACCGAGCCCGAGGCCAGCCTGATCAAGCAGTACAAGGCCCTGATGGCGACGGAGCAGGTGACGCTCGATTTCGCAGACGATGCGATCGACGCGCTGGCGGATCTCGCCGCCGAGATCAACGGCAGCGTTGAGAATATTGGCGCTCGGCGCCTGCACACGGTGCTGGAGCGCCTGCTGGAGGATATCAGCTTCAGCGCCGCCGACCGGCCGGGGGAGAAGATCGTGATCGATGCCGCCTATGTTCGCGAGCGCGTGGCGCCGCTCGCCCGCAACACCGATCTCAGCAAATTCATCCTGTAAGCGGGGGATAGTCATGTCGGGGGATCTCTTCTCGCTCGAAGGGCGGGTGGCGCTCGTCACCGGCTCGACCCGCAGCCTGGGCTGGGCAATCGCCCAGGGCCTCGCCCGGTCCGGCGCCCATGTCATCGTCAACGGCACGAAGCCGGAGCCAACGGAGGCCAGGGCGGCGGAGCTGAGAAGCCAGGGCCACAAGGCCAGCGCTGCCGCCTTCGACGTCGCCGATGCCGCGGCCGCCAAGGCCGCGCTGGCGAAGATCGCCCGGGATCTCGGCCGCTTCGACATCCTGGTGAACAATGCCGGCGTCACCAAGCGCCAGCCGATGCTGGAGGTCGAGGAGGCGGATTGGCGGCGCATCCTCGAGATCGATCTGGCGGCCTGCTTCCGCCTCTCCCAGGCGGCGGTGCCCTTGATGCTGAAGAGCGGCGGCGGACGCATCATCATGATCGCCTCGGCTCTTGGCATCGTCGGCCGGGCCCAGAACGCCGCCTATGGCGCGGCCAAGGGCGGCCTCATCTCTCTCACCCGCTCCCTTGCTGCCGAGCTCGGCCCCCAGGGCATCCTCTGCAATGCCATCGCCCCCGGCTTCTTTGCCACCGATATCACCGCGCCGCTGCTGAGCAACCCGGCCTTCGACGGCATGGTGCGCGGCCGTACGCCGCTCCATCGCTGGGGCCAGCCGGAGGAGCTGGCGGGCCCCGTCGTCTTCCTCGCCGGTCCCGGCGCGTCCTATGTCAACGGCCATGTGCTGACGGTCGATGGCGGCATGACCGCGACCGTCGGCACGGAGCTCTAGCCGGGCGGAACTTCGGCCCCTCCGCTCCCGTTTACCCGAGGACGACATTCGCCGCCCACCAACTTCCGTGACGCGGTTGCAATCGCCGTTTACCGGCTGGAGGCACGCATGAAAGTCCGTCCGTCACGCGATGAATTCCGTCGCCGGGTCGAGGAGCTGGGCCGCCAGCTTTCACTACTGGAGCACCGCGTCTCGAATCCCGAGGAGACCCAGGAGATCGTCGCGGCAAGGCGCCGTTACGACGAGATGTGCCGCCGGCTGGACGGCCTCGCCGATGACGAGGAACGGCCGGGCGCGCTGGAGAGCGATTACGAGGCGCTGGTCGATTCCGCGGGCCGCTGGATGGCCCGCCAGGATGCGGGGCGCCGCTAGCCGGCCCGGCGCGTCTCCAGCCGCGCCAGCAGATCGAGCAGGGTTTCCCGATCAAGCCCGGCGATGGTTTCCGCCAGGCGGTTGGCGAGCTCGGTCGCCAAAGGGTCGAGGCCGGATGTGTCGACCACCACCCGCGGATGGGAAAGCTCCGCCAGACGGCGCAGCTCGTCCACATCGTCCCAGGCGAGATTGAAATAGGCCGAGACCTGCTGGACGAAGCCGCTGGCTGGACGCCCGCGATGGCCATGCTCCAGGGCGGAGAGATAGGCCTGCGAGACGCCGAGGGCCTGGGCCATATCCTTCAGCCGCCGGCCGCGCTCGCGGCGCAGTTCGCGCAACCGCCGGCCGAAGGGAGTCATCCTTCACCCCTCATGCCTGGGCCTTCAAGACTCCTCACGGCTCACGACGCCGCTTCAGCAGCACATAGAGCGCGCCCATGCCGCCATGCTGGGCCTGGGCATAGTCGAAGGCAAGCACGCGGCCGCGATTGGGCGGCTGGTTCAGCCAGCGCGGAACCTGCTCGCGCAGGATGCCGCCACCGGCAAGCCCCTTGCCGGTGATGACGAGCACACAGCGCTTGCCGGCAGATTGGGCGCCGGCGATGAACTCCGCCAGCCTTTCAGCCGCCGCCGCCTGGTTCATGCCATGAAGGTCGAGGCGGCCATCGATGTTGAGCCTCCCGCGCCGCAACCGCTCGGCCGAGCGCCGGTCGAGGCCCGCGGATCTGCCATGCTCCAACTCCGGATGCGGCTTGGCCGGGGCCGCAGGCAGCGGGATGGGGCGCGCCGCGGGGCGTGGGGCTGGGCCGGCCTTCGCCGCTGATTTGGCCTTGGCCCCAGCCACGGGCTCGGCCGCCGGCGGCCGGGGCCGCTCGAAGCCCCGCTTCCTCAGCGGACGGACATCCTGCATCGCGGCCCGCCAGAGCGCCGATTCATCCTCGCGGGGCCTTCGCCTGGTCATGAGGATCCCAGGGGCCGCACCGTCCTGGGCAGCAACAGGAACAGGCGGCCCGGCGATTTCATCGGCCCGGCGAGAGCCTCCGATTCCGGCCCGCCGCCCCAATAGACATCGGCCCGAAGCGGCCCCTTGATGGCGCCGCCGGTATCCTGCGCCACCATCAGCCGACGGAGTCCAGCACCCCTGCCGTCGGTCGTCTCGATGAAGATCGGCGCACCCAGAGGCAAAAAGGCCGCATCGACCGCAAGGCTGCGGCCCGCCGTCAGCGGCGCGCCCTGGCTGCCGATGGGATCACCGCCTGGCAGCTCCCGGAAGAAGACATAGCGCGGGTTCTGCTCCATCAGACCCTGCGCCTCGCCCGGATGGGCGAGGAGCCAGGCGCGCAGCGTCTGGAGCGAGATCCGCTCGGCGGGAATCTCGCCACGGTCGATCAGGATGCGCCCGATGGCGACATAGCCTCGGCCATTGGTGGCGGCAACGCCGACGCGCATGCTGCGGCCGTCGGGCAGCGCCACCTCCGCGGAGCCCTGAACCGCGACGAAGAAGGCGTCGATGGGGCTGGCAAGCCAGACGAGCTCCAGGCCCTTGCCCGCCAGCGCCCCGGCATCGATCTCCCCACGGCTATAGGCGCCGGGATCCGGCGGCGGGCGGTAGAGGGGTGCCTGATAGCCGGGCTTAGGCGTGCGGGAGCCGGCCACCATCGGCAGGTAATAGCCGGTGAAAAACCCCTGGCTGCCGCCTGCATCGCTGAGGGCATAGGCCTGAAACGCACCCTCGAAGAAGCGGCGTGCGGCGCCCTCGTCACCGGCAGGCAGCCGACCAGCCTGCCGGCAGACGGTCTGCCAGTCCTGGTTCCTGCCCGCGAGTCCGGCGGGCGGCAGTGCGGCGGAGGGCGCCAGAGCCAGGATCCGACGGCAGCTTTGGCGGAAGGCCAGGAGCGCGGCGCTCAGGCCATCCTCCGCCCAGCCGGGGATCTCGGCGAAGGAAACCGGCTGGAGCTGGAGCGCGGCAGGGCCCCCCGTCGGGGGAATCGTCGTGGCGGGAGGTGTCGACGAACCGCAGGCGCTCAAGCCCGCGAGCAGCAAGAGCGCGCCGAGGACGCGGCCCACGGCTTCGGGATCAATTCGGGCTGCGCGTGGCGACGAGGGTCCAGTTGGGATCCCGCGCGCGGGTGTTGCGCGCAAAGGTCCAGATATCGGTCACGGAGGTGACGGCCGAGGGATCGCCCTCCACCACCTTGCCGTCGCCATCGCGGGTGACATTGATCTGGTCGGAGACGAGCTTCACCGTGATCACGGCGTTGCGGCCCTGGAGATCGGCCTCGATGAGGTCGGCGGCGCGGATGCCCACCAGGGTCGTGGAGAGCGTGAGCCCGTTCTTCTGCCGGTCCTCGATCGCCCGATTGAAATTGGCGAAGACCTCGTCGCTGAGCAGCGGGCGCAGGGTTGCGCTATCGCCGGCAGCATAGTCGTTGACGATCAGCTCGAAGGCTGCCCGCGCGCCGGTGATGAAATGGGCCTCGTCGAAGCTGGGATCGGCGCCGCGAATGCGCGCAATGCCGGCGGCGAGCGGCGCGCTCGCCGCAGCACTTCCAATCGTGGGCTTGGCGGCGATATCCGGCAGGGCGCTGGTGGGCGCCCGGGCGGCGGCGGGCTGGTCCTTGGCGGGGGCGCTGGCGAAGGGATCGGGGCGCTGGTGCTCGCTGCCGGTGCGCCGGCCCAGCACGCTGCGCAGGCGCAGGACCAGGAAGACGGCCACGATGCCGAAGAAGATCAGATCCAGAAATTGAAAGCCGCCGCCCATAGGTCTCCGGATGAGTTCCGCGCGATCAACAGCCCTGGCGACGGTTCCTTGGCCACGGCCGCCCGGCTGGACCGCATCGCGTGGTTGCGCTAGATGGTGGCCATTCGCCGATCTTACATAGGGAATTGCCGGCCGAAGGGCAAGCTTGCATGGGCCGGGCCATTCCTTGGGGCCGGGCCATTTTCGGGTTCTCTCATGATATTGCTGCGCCATGGCCAGTCCGAGTTCAACGTGGTCTACAACGCGACGCGGGTCGACCCCGGCATCCCCGACCCCCGGCTGACGGAGGAGGGACGCCGCCAAGCCCTGGCCGCTGCCGCCGCGCTGGCTGCCCATCCCCTCGAACGGCTGCTCGCCAGCCCCTATACGCGCGCCTTGGAGACGGCCGAGATCATCGCCGGCAAGCTCGGCCTTGCCATCGAGGTCGAGCCACTGGTCCGGGAACATTGCCTGTTCCATTGCGACATCGGCTCGCCGCGCTCAGCCCTGGCCGAGCGCTGGCCGGCG
>DATBBO010000114.1:0-2213 GCA_036270995.1 Dongiaceae bacterium
TGGCCGTGAAGGATAGCCACTTTGCCGAGAGCTTCGCTGCCTTCTGCGGCGAATGGCTCGACCGACACCGCCCGGTGCCGGCCATCCTGAGCGGCATGGTCGGCAGCAAGCTCGGCTGGAAGGAGGCGCCCTATCTGGCCGCTCCGGTGGCACTCGGTGATCTGGCCCGCCAGCTCTGTTTCGTCGGCGATATCCCCGGCGCTGGGGTCTGGATCGTGCCGGGCGTGCTTCTCGAGGACGAGGCTCAGCCGGAGGTCATGCGGGGCGAGGAGGCGCAGATCCTGGGCGCGCTGCGGATGCTAAATCGCGATGGCTGCGTCTTCCTCCTCCCGGGGACCCATGCCAAATGGGCGATCGTCGAGGCTGGTCGGCTTACTGTCTTCCGCACCTATATGACCGGCGAGCTCTATGGCTTGCTGCGCGGCGCCGGCACTCTCGGCCAGCTCATGGAGGGCGACGCCCCCGACCTCGCGGCCTTCCGGCGCGGGGTGATGCGTAGCCGCGCGCCGGATGCGGCCAATCTGCTCCACAGCCTGTTCTCGGTGCGCACCCTCGGCCTCCTCGGCGGGGTGGCGCGCCGGAGCCTGGGGAGCTATCTCTCTGGCCTCCTCATCGGCGCCGAGATGGAGGATGGGGCGCGCTGGCTCCAGGAGCGCGGCGTGACGGGCCCTCTCGTTCTCATCGGTTCGCCGGAGATGATGAAGACCTATGGCGAGGCCGCGGATATCTGCGGCCTCGCTTTCGAAACGGTGGAAAGCGGCGCGGTGCTGCCATCGGCCCTGCTCTATCTGGCGCGGGCGGCCGGACTCCTGGCCGATCCCGTCGAGAGGCGCTGAGCATGCTGCGACAATTGCTCCAGGATCTGCCCCTCATCGCCATCCTGCGCGGCATCCGGCCCCAGGAAGTCCCCGCCGCCGCTGATGCCCTGACCAGCGCCGGCTTCCGCATCATCGAGATTCCCTTGAACAGCCCCGAGCCGCTCGAGAGCCTGCGTCACCTGGCCGGTCGCACCGGCCTGCTGGTGGGGGCGGGCACCGTCCTTTCTCCCGCCGAGGTCGAGGCCGTGGCCGCCGCCGGCGGGCGGTTGATGGTGGCGCCCAATGCCGACCGCGAGGTCATCGCTGCCGCCAAGCGGCTTGGCATGGTCGCGATTCCCGGCGTGGCGACGCCGACGGAAGCCTTCGCCGCGCTGGCCGCCGGCGCCGATGGGCTCAAGATGTTTCCCGCCGAAATCCTGCCGCCCAAGGCGGTGAAGGCGTGGCGCGCGGTATTGCCGGCGAGCTTGGCTCTGCTGCCCGTGGGCGGGGTCACGCCCGAGAGCATGGCCGACTATCTCGCCGCCGGCGCGGACGGCTTCGGCCTCGGCTCGGCCCTCTACAAGCCTGGCATGAGCGCCGTCGAGCTCGGGCAGAGGGCCAAGGCCTTCGCGACGGCCTATCGGGCGCTGAAGCGCTGAGGCCAGCCCTCAGGGCCGGCGCATCGGCGCTGCCAGATAGCAGCCGAACTCCTTCGGGAAATCCACCGAGACCCGGGCATGGACACGGCCCTGCCGGTCGAGAAATTCCGCGTGATCGTCGTGGGGCACGACGGCGCCATGCCAGATGTTCGGATGGATATAGAGACCACGGCTGCCGTCGCACCAGAAGCTGGTGAACTTCTCCGGTGTCACGTCATCGCCGGGGAGCGCCAAGGGCACCAGGAAGCTCTGGCCGTTCAGGGGGTAGAACAGTTGCCCGCCATCAGGATGGTAGTTGGCCCGCCAGATGAGGGCTTGCTCGCGCTTGCCACCCGGGCCGCTGGTGGCGGCCTCTTCCGGCCAGTTGCTCCAACCGAAGAGATAGCTGTCGCCCACCGCATTGTTGCGGGCGAAGAGAGTCTCGCCCCTCCACCAGAATTCGAACAGGCCGGAGGTCACGCCGCCCTGATCGCCGGAGTTGAGATCGATGGGTCGCCAGCCCTGGGCCGGCCAGCGCACGATCTCGATGGGAAAGCCTTCCGGCTCCTCGACGAGGCAGCCATAGCCCTTGAGGTTCTCCTCGGAGGCGGCAACCAGGGGGCTCTCATATACCCGCCGCACGCCCGTGGTCGGCGCGTAGGCGAATTCCAGCGTTCCGATATCCATCAGCCGTTCCCTCCCGATGTCCGCATCCTAGGCCGCCGAGCGCTCGGCCGCACCCGAAGCGCCGTGCCTGGCCTTGGCGCCGTGGCCGATG
>DATBBO010000115.1:0-15024 GCA_036270995.1 Dongiaceae bacterium
GACCGCGGCAGAGCTCTGCCGCGGTCCCCCGTCTCTCTCGGCCGATGCGCCGATCCAGGATCAGGATGGGCCCTTGCAGGCCAGGATCTGGTCCATGGTGTAGGTGGTGTAGGGCTTCACGCTGACGTCCACGCTGTAGAAGGGATCGAGTTTCGGATCGTAGAGCTTCTTCAGCGCCTCGGTGTTCGCATCCGTGCTGTTGTCCCAGACCTCGGGATCGATCTTGATAACCTTGGGATGCGCCTTGTTCTGGAGCACATCGAGGGCCACCGCCAGGCCGGCGCCGCCCACCGAGGGCGGGTTGGTCACCGCAGCCCCGCTCAAGCCGTCACCCCTCCAGTTGATGAGCTGGCCGACGAAGCCATTGTTGTCGGCGCCGACGACCGGCACGAACTTGGCATTGGCGGTCTTATAGGCCTCCGGCACCACCACATCGATGCCCGAGGTCCAGATGCCATCGATCTGCTTGCCCGAGGCGAGCAGATCCTTGATCTGCTGGGCGGCCTTGTTGAGCGCCCAGCCGGTGAAGACCGAGGCGACCACCTTGATGTCCGGATACTTCTTCAATGCCTCCGTGAAGCCTTGATGCCGGTCGGCATCCGCCGGCACGCCGTCGATGCCGCGCATCTCCACGACATTGCCCTTGCCGCCCAGCTTCTCGAACAGCCACTCGGCGCCCAGCCGGCCATAGGCCACCTGGTCGTTCGAGAGCACATAAGCCTCCGGCGCGGAGACGGACTGGTCGACCGCCACCACGACGATGCCCTTGGATGTCGCCTGCTTGATGACGGGGTTCAACGCCTCGCGGTCCGAGGGATTGACGACGATCACATTGACTCCGGCGGAGATCAGATTGCGCAGATCGGCGATCTGCTCGGAGGGTCCGCCGTTGCGGTTGGCCACGATCACCTTGGAGACCACGCCCGATGCCGCGGCCTGGGCCTTGATCGAGCAGATCATCTCCTCGCGCCAGCCATTGCCGGTGAGCGTATTGGAGACGCCGACCACATATTTGCCGTCACCTGCCGCGGCCTGGCTCACCCCGATGGCGAGGGCGAGGGCCGATCCCAGCATAAGAGACGTGAATCCACCTGCATATTTCATCTCATCCTCCCGCTTTGATCTTTCGCTTATGCAATTTTCAGTTCCGCCGACATCCACTTCCCGTCGGCCAGGCTCGATTGCACCGCTGCCTCGACGAAGCGGATCCCCTTGGCGCCATCGATCACCGTGGGGACCGATGCCGCGGCCAGCGGGTCGAGGGGCAAGCCTCCGCGCCGCGCCCGGATCAGGTTTGCCGCGTCGCGGTAGAGATTGGCGAAGGCCTCAATGAGGCCCTCGGGATGGCCGGCAGGGATGCGCGAGCCCCGGCGGGACTCACTGGTGTTGCCGGCACCACCGCGCAGCAGAATGCGGGTCGGCTCCCCGAAGGGTGTGAAACGCAGGACCTCCGGCGCCTCTCCCGACCATTCGAGCCCGGCCTTGTCGCCATAGACCTTGAGCGAGAGGTTGTTCGGGTTGCCCGGCGCCACCTGACTCGCCAGCAGCACGCCCTTCGCGCCATTGGCGTAGCGCAACAGCAGGTGGGCGTTGTCGTCGAGGCGTCGCCCGGGAACGAAGGTGGCGAGATCGGCGGAAACCTGCGCCGCATCCATGCCGGTCACGAACTGCGCGAGGTTGTAGGCATGGACCCCGATATCGGCGAGGCAGGCGGAGAGGCCGGCGCGCGCCGGATCGGTGCGCCATTCCGCCTGCTTCTGGCCCTCGGCATCGATGGGTTGGGTCAGCCAGTCCTGGATATAGGCGGCATGGACGATGCGCAGCTCGCCGAGCGCGCCGCCAGCGATCATCTCGCGGGCCTGGCGCACCATAGGGTAGCCGGTGTTGTGATGGGTGACGGCGAAGACGAGCTTCGATTCCTTGGCCCGCTTCACCAGGTCATAGGCTTCCGCCATGGTGAGAGAAAGCGGCTTGTCGCAGATGACGTCGATGCCCGCGGCGAGAAAGGCCTTGGCGACCGGAGCGTGCAGGTGGTTGGGGGTGACGATCACCGCCGCCTCGATGCCGTCCGCCCGTGCCGCCTCGGCCTTGGCCATCTCTTCGAAGCCGCCATAGATGCGCGCGGGATCGAGGGCGAGATCACGGCCCGAGAGCCGCGCCTTCTCCGGATCGGCCGAAAGTGCGCCCGCCACCAGCTCATACTGATCGTCGATCCGCGCGGCCATTCTGTGGACGGCGCCGATGAAGGCATCGCGCCCGCCGCCGATCATGCCGTAGCGCAGGCGCCGCATCTGCCCGGCGCCTTCGGCGGTGGCGTAGACCATCGCCTAGCGATCCAGGCCGAGGAGCTTCAGATTGGTCGCCTTGTCCACGCCCGTGGCCGCGAAGTCGTCGAAGACCCGGTCGGTCACCTCGATGATATGATCGGTGATGAACTGGGCGCCCTTGCGGGCCGCCGCCTCGGGATGCTGCAGGCAGTCCTCCCATTCGTAGACCGCCCATCCGGCGAAATCATGGGCCGCGAATTTCGAGAAGATCCCCTTGAAGTCGACCTGCCCGTCGCCCAGGGACCGGTCGCGGGCCGCGCGCTCGAGCCACCCCTTATATCCGCCGAAATAACCTTGCCTCGCGGTCGGATTGAACTCGGCGTCCTTCACGTGGAAGGCCTTGATGCGCTCGTGATAGACGTCGATGAAGCCCAGGTAGTCCAGACCCTGCTTGATGAAGTGGCTCGCATCGTAGTTGATGTTGCAGCGCCGATGGCCGCCCACCTTGTCGAGGAACAGCTCGAAGGTCTCGCCGTCGAACATGTCCTCGCTGGGGTGGATCTCGAAGCAAACATCGACCCCGTAATGGTCGAACTCGTCGAGGATCGGTTTCCAGCGCCGCGCCTGCTCTTCGAAGCAGGCCTCGATCAGCCCCTCGGGGCGCTGCGGATAAGGATAGAAATAGGGCCAGGCCAGCGAGCCCGGGAAGGTCACATGGGCGTCGAGACCGAGCTGGCGCGAGACCTTGGCCGCCTTCTTCACCTGATCCGCGGCCCAGTGCCGGCGCTTCTCGGGATTGCCGCGCAGTTCCGGCGCGACCTGGCCGTCGAACATCAGGTCATAAGCGGGATGGACCGAGACCATCTGGCCCTGGAAGTGGGTCGAGAGCTCGGTGATCTCTATGCCCACATCGGCGAGTATCCCCTTGATCTCGTCGCAATAGGCATTGCTGGAGGCCGCCTTGTCGAGGTCGAAAAAGCGCTTGTCCCAGCTCGGGATCTGGATGCCGCGATAGCCGTAGTTCTTCGCCCAGCGGGCGATGCTCTGGAGCGAATTATGCGGCGGCTTGTCCTGGGCGAACTGCGCCAGGAAGATTCCCGGTCCGGTGAGCGTCTTCATGCCCGTTTCCTCCCCGCCTCGCCTTGTGACAATAGCAAATCGATCATAACGGCGATGAACCCCCAGTTAAATCGGCAAAAGCCCCCTGGGCGGAGATTACCCTATGGTCATGGAATAGCAGCCCCGGCCGATGGCGACGAGCCGGCCGGCGGTATCCGTGACGTCGATATCGACGACGCCGATGGTCCGTCCGGCGCGCCTGACCGAGGCGGTGGCAATCAGGGTGTCGCCCCCCGCCGGGCGCAGATAGTCGATGCGCAGATTGATGGTCGGCACGCCGCCACCCAGCAGGATCACCAGAGCAAAGTCGCCGGCCACGTCGATCAGGCTGGCGATGACGCCGCCATGGAACTGCCCCGTGCCTGGATGGCGCTCGAAGGCGGGCGCGATCGGCATGTCGATCACGACCTTCTGGGCGGCATGATCCAGGGAGACCGCCCGCATCTTCAAGAGATGGATGAAGGGCGAGCCGTCCAGCATCGCCTGGATGCGCGCGAGCGTCATCTCGCTGCCGGCGGCACTCATGGAACGAGCACCGCTTTGCCGAAGACCTCGCGCCGCATCAATTCCTCGAAGGGGATGCGGATCTCGGATAGTGGCCTTATGCAGTGGATGACCGGTTTCACCCGACCATCGGCCGTGCGGCGCAACAGCTCGCGCAGATCCTCGTCGGTCCAGCCGTTGCAGCCGAGGATGTTGAACTCGAAGGACCAGATATAGCGGATATCGGTCTTCGGGTCGTAGCCGGCCGTTGCCCCGCAGGTCAGCAGCCGGCCATGCAGCTTCAAGGTGCGGAAGCATTCGGCCCAGCTGTCGCCGCCGGTATAATTGATGACCACGTCGACGCCGCCGCCGCCCCTTGTCCGCGGCTTGCCGTAGAGGCGGTGGATCTCGGCGACGTAGTTCTGCTCGGCCGTGTTGATCACGTGATCGGCGCCGAGCGCCTTCAGCTTCTCGATCTTCCATCCCGAGCTGGCACAGGCGATCACTTCGCAACCGATGGCCTTGGCGAGCTGCACGCAGCAGGTGCCCACGCCCCCGCTGGCCCCCAGGATCAGGACCTTCTCGCCGCGTTCCAGCTTGCCCCGGGTCTCGATCATTCTGAGCGCCGTGCCATAGGCGACCGGCAGCGCCGCAGCGTCGCTGAACGAGACCTCCTCCGGCAGCGGCAGAAGGAAGCTCTGGCCGATGGCGACGAAATCGGAGGCGCCGCCCCGCTTGGTCTCACCCATCATGCCGTCGGGCTGGTTCGGGATGACCATCACCCTCTCGCCCAGCTTCCACCGATCGCGGTCGACCTCGGCGCCGAGTTCGACGATCTCGCCGGCGATATCGGCGCCGGGGATCATGGGGAGCGGCGTCTTGAGACCGGGGATGCCGCGCAGCACCATGGGATCAAAGCCGTTGAGGGCCACGGCACGCACGCGCAGCAGCACCTCGTTCGGGGCGGGTTTCGGATCGGGAACATCCCCATAGCGCAGATTGTCCAGGGGGCCATGTTCGTTAAAGACGGCTGCCTTCATCTCGCTCACCACCTCTGCAATTCACGTGATAGATTTTGCGCCGACCGCAAACTGCGGCCGACGGTGCTTTGTTCGACAGATTCAGGCCATGACTCAGCTGACACCCGACGACATCCGCTACGATAATATCGGCTATTTCTCCTGGGCGGCGGCGCAGCGCCGCCCGGAAGCGACCGCGCTGATCGACCTCTCGCGCGATCAGCCGATCGAGATCACCTATGGCCGGCTCGAGGAGCGCCTCGATCGCTTCGCCGCGCTGACGAAGCGCCTCGGCCTCAAACCCGGCGACCGGCTGGCGATGTCGATCGGCAACCGGTTCGAGTTCATCGAGATCATGTATGGCGCAATGCGAGCCGGCGTGGTGCCGGTACCGCTCAGCACCCGCCTCGGTACCGATACGCTCGACTATATCGTTCGCGATGCCGGCTGCGTCGCGGCAATCGTCGAGCCAGCGGCAAATCAGGGCTTCGTCGGGGTCGCCGACCGGCTGGGGCTGAACCCCCGCCTCGCCCTTGGAGCCGTTCCGCCGGACTGGCTCGATTACGAGAAGGAGCTGATGGCGACGCCCGCGCGATTCGATCCGCCACGGCTTGCCGGCGATCACCCCTCCTTCCAGCCATATACCTCCGGTTCCACCGGCCGGCCGAAAGGCGTCATCCTGACCCATGCCGGGCAGATGTGGTGGATCCGCCTCGTGCACCGTCACTGGCCGATGCTGGAGAGCGACCGGGCGCTGACCGCCGTTCCGCTCTATCACAAGAACGCCATGGCCGGGGCTATCAAGACCGTGCTCCATGCCGGGGCCTCGACGGTGATCCTGCCGAACTTCGAGCCGCGGCGGTTTCTCGAGACCCTGTCGCGCTACCGCTGCACCCATACCGGCGGCGTTCCCGCCGTCTTCACATTGCTGCTCCAGCAGAAGGACCTGCTCGAGAACCTCGATTTCTCCGCCCTCAAGGGCATCAAGATCGGCTCGGCGCCGACGGCACGCGAGCTGCAGGAAGCGGTCGAGGCCGTCTTCAAGGTGCCGGTGCGGGAAAGCTACGGCCTGACCGAAGGCGGCCCGGTCATGATCGGCTCGCCCATTGGCGGGGGCGATGTGCCGAAGGGCAGCAGCGGTGTCGTCTGGCCCGAGGGCGAGGTGAAGCTCGTCGACGCCCAGGGGAAGGAGCATCCGAGCTATGGCGAGCTCTGGGTCAGGAACCCGGGCGTCACACCCGGCTATCACAACCTGCCGGAGGTCAACCGCCAGCGCATCGTCGATGGGTGGCTGCGCACCGGCGACCTCTTCTACAGCGATCCTCAGGGTTTCTTCTTCTTCAAGGGCCGCACCGATGACATGTTCAACAGCGGCGGTGAAAACATTTACCCCCTGGAGGTCGAGGGGCTCCTGCTCACGCATCCCGACATCGCCGATGTCTCGGTGGTCCCGGTCGCCCATCTGATCAAGGGCGAGGTGCCCGTGGCCATGGTGGTCAAGCGCGCCGGCGTTTCCCTCGACGAGCGCGCGGTCCGGGATTTCGCGCTGGAGCATGGTCCCGCCTATGCGCATCCGCGCCGCGTCCTCTTCGTTGATGCCCTGCCGCTCAACGGCGCGGCCAAGACCGACCGCATCGCTGTCAAGGCGATGGTCCGCGAGGCCCTGGGCGATGCCCCGCTGGGCGGGGAGGAGCGGTGATGACGGAGCTCTCGCTCGACCATGTCGGCATTGCCGTGGCCGACCTCGATGCCGGAGAGGCGCAGTTCCAGCGGCTGGGCTTCCAGCTCACGCCGCGGGGCTATCACACTTTGCCGCCGTCCTCGCTCGGTGCGGCGCGCCCGCGGACGGGCACGGGCAATCACTGCGCCATGCTCCGGCGCGGCTATCTGGAGATCATCGGGATCACCGATCCGGCCTATCAGGGCCGGCTGAGAGCGGATCTCGCGCGCTATGAGGGGCTCCACCTCGTCGCCTTCGGCACGGAAGATGCAGCGGCCACGGCCAGCGCCCTGCTCGGGGCCGGCTTCGAGGCCGCCCAGCCGCGGATCCTGGAGCGGCCGATCGAGGAGCGGGGAAAGACCCAGCTCGCCCGGTTCGAGATCGTCGATTTCCCAGAGAGGCTCCTGCCTGAGGGGCATTTCTTCGCCATCCATCATGGAACGCCGGATCTCCTGTGGAAGCCCGGGCTCACCACCCATCCCAATGGTGTCACCGGTCTCGAGATGCTGACCGTGGCAGTCGTCGATCCCGCGGATTTCGCCCGCCGTCTTGGCCGCTGTCTCGGTATCGAGCCGGAGGCCGGGGACGGCCTTCTCTTCCGGCTCGCGGCCGGCAAGGTCGGGGTGGTCGATGGCGGCTGGATCGCGCGCCACCTGCCGGGAAAGACCCCTGCGCTGCCCTATATCGCCGGAATCGGTCTCGCGACTGCCGATATGGGCAAGGCAGCGGATCTCCTGAAGCGGAACGGTATCGATCATGAGCGCAAATCCGATGCCTTGATCGTCTCTCCTGCCCAGGCCTGCGGCGCCTTCATCGAGTTCCGCCCCTCCGCCGCTCAGGCCAGATAGAGCTCGGCCAGGCGCGGGTCGTCGAGCAACGCGCGGCCCGTGCCTTCGAAGCTGTTGCGGCCGAGATCGAGCACATAGCCGCGATGGGAGAGGGCGAGCACCGCCCGGGCATTCTGCTCGACCATCAGGATTGAGACACCGGAGGCATTGATCTCGGCTACCTGCTCGAACATCGCCTGCACGAACATGGGTGCGAGCCCGGCCGATGGCTCGTCCAGCAGCAGGATGCCGGGTTTCGGCATCAAAGCGCGGGCCATGGCCACCATCTGGCGCTCGCCGCCGGACATGGTGCCCACGATCTGCCGGCGCCGCTCCGCAAGGCGCGGGAACAGCTGCAGCAGCTCGTCGATGCGGGCGGCGACGGCGGCGCGGGGCTGGCCGATCGCCCCCAGCTCCAGATTCTCGATCAGCGGCATGTTCTCGAAGACGTTCTCGCGCTGGGGGACATAGCCGAGGCCCAGGCGCACTATCTCATGGGGAGTCCGGCCGGTGATCTCGCTGCCGCGCAGCAGGACTCGGCCGCGGCGCGGGGCCACCAGTCCGATCACGGTCTTCATCAGGGTGGATTTGCCGGCGCCGTTCGGGCCGACTACCGTGACGATCTCGCCCGCCGCCACCGCAATGGAGACGTCGTTCAATATGTCGAGCTCGGCGGTATAGCCCGCCACCAGCCCCTCGGTCTCGAGCACCTTTCGGATGACGGAGCCGTTCATCCGGCGGGCCGCCCGAGATAGGCGTCGATCACCCGCGGATCGGTGCGCACGTAATCCGGCGGCCCCTCCGAGATGACTGCACCCTCGGCCATGACGACCACATGATCGGCGCGTGTCATGACCACATCCATGTCGTGCTCGACGAAGAGGAAGGTCATGCCGCTGCTCTGGCGCAGCTCCGCCACATAGTCGAGCAGCCTGCGGCCGAGCACGCGGTTGACGCCGGCCATGGGCTCGTCCAGCAGGACCATTCGCGGCTCCGCCATTAAGGCGCGGGCGAGCTCCAGCAGCTTGCGCTGGCCGCCGGAAAGGGTGCCGGCATAGTCGCCGGCCTTGTTCTCGAGATTGAACTGCCGCAACAGGGCAACCGCACGATCGCGGCTCGACGCCTCGCTCTGCCGATGGCGGCCTCGGGCGGCGATCAACCCGAGCAGGGATTCTCCGGGCTGGTCCCGCGGCGCCAGCATCATGTTCTCCATGACGGTCATGGCGGCGAAGACCCGGGTGAGCTGGAAGGTGCGGACCAGGCCGAGGCGCGCCACCCGATGGGGCGGCAGACCGGCAATCGCCTTGCCTTCGAAGCGGACCCGGCCGCCATCGGGGCGGGTGAAGCCCGTGATCAGGTCGAACAGCGTCGTCTTGCCGGCGCCGTTGGGGCCGATGAGAGCCGTGATCGAGCCGCGGCCGACAGTGAAGCTGGCGCCCGCCACCGCATGCAGCCCGCCATAGCTCTTCTCGAGTCCCTCGATCGCGAGGATGTCTTCCGCGAGGCTCATCCCCGGAGCTGCATCTCGGCCTTGCGGCCCAGAAGTCCCTGGGGGCGGAGCATGCTTGCGAGGATCAGGATGAGCCCGATGATGACGAAGCGCAGCGCGCCGATCTGACCGGTGCCGAGGGGAAGCTGGAGGAACCGCAGACCCTCCATCACGCTCCACAGCAGCACCGTGCCCAGCGCCACCCCGCCATAACTGGCATAGCCGCCGAGGACGAGGGCCGCATAGCCCAGGAAGGTGAAGGTGGGGTCGAACTCGCTGGGGTAGAGATAGGTGACGTTGAAGGAAAGGAAGAAGCCGGCGATGGCTGCTAGCGCCGCGGCGAAGGCGAGGGATTGGAGCTTGTAGGCGAAGACATTCTTCCCCAGGGCCGCCACCGCATCCTCATCCTCGCGGATCGCCTTCAGCACCCGGCCCCAGGGGCTTGCCTGCAACAGCTTGAGGAGGATCAGGCAGAGGGTGAATGTGATCCAGATGGCGAGGAAAAGTGGCAGCTGCGTCAGATCACCGAGGCCGAGTGGCGTCAGCCGGTCGAGCAGCCAGTCGGAGATGTCGCGCCACTCCTGGTCATAGCCGATGATGCCCTGGTTGCCACCGGCGAAATCGGCGTTCTGGAAGGTGTAGCGGACGATCTCGGCGAAGGCGATGGTTGCGATGGCGAAGTAGTCGGCTCTCAGCCGGAGTGAAGGCAGTCCGACCAGGAGCCCGGCGGCGATGGCGATCACGATGGCGACGGGCATGGCGGTCCATATCGACCATCCGGCATCGGTCACCAGCATCCCCATGGCATAGGCGCCGATGCTCATGAAGCCGGCCTGCCCCAGATTGATCAGGCCGGTGAAACCGACATTGATCTGCAGGCCGAGGACGAAGATGCCGTAGATGCCGGCGATCACCCCCACGCCGAGCCAGAAATCGACGCTCATATGCGCGCCTTCCTGCGGCCGAAGATCCCGCGCGGCATGAGGATGAGGGTCAGGATCAGGATGGCGAAGCCAATGGCGGGTTTCCAGCGCGGGTTGAAGAAGAGCGTCGACCATTCCTGGGCAAGCCCGATGACGATGCCGCCGGCGAGCGCGCCATAGGCATTGCCGATCCCGCCCAGCACGGCGGCGGCGAAGAGGCTGAGCAGGATCGTGAAGCCGAAATTGGGATTGATCGAGCCGATGGCGGTGGCATAGAGGATGCCCGCCAGCGCCGCGAGTCCGCCCGCGACGATCCAGGTGATCCGGATCGTTCGGCGCGTGTCGATGCCCGCCACCTCGGCGAGCGCGATATTGTCGGCGACCGCGCGCATCTCCTTGCCCAGGCGCGTGTAGCGCAGCCCCGCGCCGGTCAGCAGGATGGTCGCGAGCCCGACCAGCATGACGACGAATTGCAGGCTTCCGAGATGCCAGGGGCCGATATCCACCGAGCTGGTGGTATCGAGGCCGACGGCGCGCACCTGGCTGCCGGCGAAGAACTGCACGGAATAGCGCAGCACCATGGCAAGGCCGATCGCGGCGAGGAAGAACTGAAGCGTGCTGGTGCGGGCGCGGCGCATCGGCTCCCACATCACCCGGTCGATCAGCACAGCGAGCAGGGCCGTCACGATCATGGCAAGGACGGCCGCGGGCCAGAAGGGCACACCCAGCGAGGTGATCGCCAGCGTCACATAGGTGCCGAAGGTCAGCATGTCGCCATGGGCGAAGTTCACCAGCCGCAGCACGCCGTAGACGAGGGTCAGGCCGACGGCGCCGAGCGCGAAATAGCCGGCGCCGACAAGCCCGTTCAGAGTCGACTGGCCCGCCTCGACGGGTCCGGCCACGGCAAACAGAAGCAGGAGGATCAGCAGGAGGCCCAGCGCCAGATAGACGACCGGCGGCAGCCGGCGCCACCCCGCCCAAAGGAACGGCGGGGCGTCGCCGCCCCGCCGCGCTTCGCTCTCGCTACGACTCATCTCGTCATTTGGTTGCATCGATCTGCTTCAGGACCACCAGCTTGCCCTTCTGGTATTCGAAGATGTCGAAGAGGCTCACCGTCGGATCGCCATTCTCGGCGAACTCGAAGGTGCCCGCGACGCCGATATAGTCGATCTTCTGCCCGCCATAGACTGCCTTGATCGCATCGGCGAGGTTGGTCAGATAGAACTTCGGTGCCCCCGGCGAGGTGACATCCCGGATGTGAGAGGTGATGGCGGCCGGATCCGACGACTTGGCCATGGCGGCGGCCAGGAAGCAGAGCGTCGTCGAATCGAAGCTGTTGGCGTCGAGGGAGAAGTGCTCAACGCCACCGGCCTTCCGCCATAGGTCGTCGAAGATCTTGTAGGCGTCGGTCCCCATCGGCGTGCCGCCGCGGGTACCCCGCATTCCCTCCGTCGCCTGCGGCGGGATGTTGCTCGGCACGGTGGAGAAGGCGAGCGCGTCGGCGACGAAGGCCTTGCTCGCGTCGAACTTGCCGGTGCGCACCAGAGCGGCGCCGAGCTTCGCATAGGTGTCGGGATAGTCGATGATGACATAGGCATCGGGGTTGTTGGCGACGACCTGTCCGGCCTCGGAATCGAAGGTCGCCTGGGCCGGATCGAAGACCACCGGACCCTGGATCTTGCCGCCCTTTGCCTCCCAGGCCTTGGAGAAGCCCTTGGCCAGCCCCTCGCCATAGGGCTCGTTGCGATAGATCACCGAAACGAGCTTGCCATCGGCGCTGCCCAGCTTGTCGATCACGGCAGCGACGAGGGCGTAGGCCTGCAGGCTGTCCGGCGGCACGGTGCGGAAGATCGTGCCTTCGTCTTTTATGGTGCGCAGCCGCATGCTGGTTCCCGTCGGCCAGATGGTCACCCTCTTGCGGATGGTGAGGCCGTTGGCGATGGCGATGGATTCCGGCGTGATGGATGGGCCGATCAGGCAGGATGCGCCCTGGTCCACCAAGCTGCGGGCGGCCGAGAGGGCCGCCTGCGGATCGCCCTGGACGTCGGCGCCGATATCCTTCGCCACGATGGGCACGCCCGCCTTGGCCGCCTGCTCATTGGCATAGGCGACGGCGAGCTTGATGGCCTTGTCCTGGGAGGGGCCGGTCTCCGATAGCGGTCCCGTCACCTCCAGCAGCTTGCCGATGGTCAGGTTGATCGGATCGGCCTTGGCCGCCATGGGTGCCAAGGCCATGGCAAGTCCCGCCGCGAAAGCGGCGCCCGCCAGTGTCTTACGCATCATCTCGTGTCTCCCTTGCTTCACGTGGTTGGAACCCCTCTACGAACGCTCCTCCGGCTCATGCGAGCCTTCCTCCGGACACGACCAGTTCGGCGCCGGCCCGGATATCGGCATCGAAGAACATCAGCCAGCGATGCAGGCTCGCGCGGTTCCGGCCACCGGATTCGATGTTCTCGCCGATGGTGAGGCGCAGGACGGCATCGCCGAAACCGTGATAGGGCGGGAAGGCGAGGCCCTCGACGCGGCGCAGCCGCGGGTTGCAGCCAAGGACGAGCTCCCCCAGCCGGTCCTTGTCGCCCGTCTCGCTCTGCCAGGCGCGGTCGAGAGCGGTCTGATCGCCATCGGTCTCGACCCGCCGGATGCGGCCGCCCTCGAAATGGAAGCGAAGGCCGCCATGGTCGAGCCAGCTATCGACATCCAGCCCATATCCCATCGTCGGATAGCCGAAGCCGTTTCTGAGCCCGATGATGCCCTCGACGGAATCGAGAAGCGGTATGGTGCGGAGCGCCCCGCAGGGTATCTCCTCCTCCCGGTCGCGGGGCGAGCGGGCGGAGGCCGCTTTCGCCCGCGAGGCATCCCCGTCATTGAGATGGAATCGGGCGCCGGTGCAAAGCCTCAGATCCGTTCCCGCCGGGGTCGTGATGTGGAGCTCGCGCTCCGCCATCCGGCTCGCGAGATCGCGCATGCGCCGCGCCAGTGCCGCGTAATCGAGATTCAGAACCGCATCCTGGTAGACCAGGTCCAGCGCCTTGTTCGAGGCATGATCCGGGTCGGGGTTCGCCGGATCGTGGAACCAGTGGAAATGGACGCTGCGGCCCGGCCATGTCTCCAGGATGTGCTCGCTCTGCCCGATGGTCATGGTCGAGCGGGGCGAACGCCAGTCGTTCTGCAGCCAGAGATAGACATCCGCCTGGGCGAAGAGCCCGGCGATCGCCTTGTCCTCCGCATGCGCATCTGCGGGATCGGGCTTGGTCCCGTCCGGCTTGCGCAGCTTCGTCAGCCCCGGCGTCCAATGCAGCATCGTGGCGAGTTCGATGCCCCGCGCGCGCTGGATCTCCTGGCGCACGGCGTCCAGCATGGCGCCTCCGCAATGGGGATCGGCCGAGATCAGGACCCGCTCCTGGGGTTCGAGCCGGATGACCTCGCGCACGAGCTTGGCCGCCATCGCCGCCCAGTCCAGGCGATGGGTCGCCTCCAGCCCCTGATGGGGTATCGGAAAAGGGTCGGTCTGCCGCATCTCCCCGAGGCGTCCTTCCGGCTCAGCTGCAGGCGGGGCCGCGGCGTGCGCGGCCTTCCTGAACAGTCTTGGTCTCCGTCGCAGAAGCCCGCACCTCCTTCAAATCAGAAATTCTTTCTGCAGGCGCAAACCGGTCTTGTGCGAGAGCAGGCATCATGGCTCAGGCCGGTGAACTGTCCTGGACAAACTCGATGACGGTGCCGGCAGCAGCCTCCGGCGGCACGAGCAGGCCCCGGCTGATCTCGATCGAAGGCACATTGTTGCGGGCGAGAAGGCGGCGGCAGCTGTCGAGCTCGGAAACGGCGATCTTAAGTCCGATGCCATAGGCGCGAAGGGCGGAGCAGGTGGGAACGCGCCCGGCATAGCGCGCGCGAAGTGCCTCCGGCCCCAGAATCTCGACCGTCTCGCCGCGCGCGGTCCGGTAGAGTATCGACCCGGAATCCTCCCGGAGCGGCGCCACGCCGAGCATTGCCGAGAAATAGGGCGTGATGCTGCCCGGCTCGGCGGCCACGTAGCTGAGCCCGGTGACGCGGGTCGCGGTGTTCGGATGGACCTGATAGGCCGGGCTCCAGATGACATGCGGCTTGAAATGCTGGGAGATGAACAGGCTCACCGAGGGCTGTTCATGCCAGGTATAGACGCAGCGGCTGTCGGTCTCGTCGAAATGCCCCTCCGGCATTCGGACCTTGCGCCGGGCATTGTAGATCGGCGCCGGATTCAGCCCTGCGGCCTCCAGCAGGCCGCGATCGCCGACCAGGTCGGAGGAGGTGAGGCTGACCAGGGTAATGCCTTCGCCGCAGCCGAAGCGGGCCGCGACCTTGCTGCGCAGCGGCTCCGGCGCGCAGTCGATGTCGCCCAGCAGCTCGACATAAGTGTCGTGAAGCTGGAAGACGCGATTGCTGGTGCCGATCTCGATATGGCGCATCTGGGGCATGACCTGAAAGCCGAGCCGCTCGTAGAGCGCGCCAGCATCTTCCATATCCTTGACCGCCATGACGAAGTGATCGAGCGAACGGCCGCCGGCCATGACGCCCCCTGCCACTCCCTGCGCGCAAACCTCACCCTTTCGGGCATCCTCATGATGAGGCGATGCGACTGAGTATGCAGTAAATATACACGCTTTCGCCTTGTCAAATCAGGGCGGAAATGATGCCGCTGATCGATGCCAGCCCAAGCAGCGGTCCCTTTGCTGCGAGCTGATCGGGCCGGCTAGCCAGCCCGCTGCCCTGCGATCAGCGCCGGCAGTTTACGCATATCGTCGAAGAGCACCGCCGGGGACAGGGCTTCGAGATTCTGCCTGTAGTTGGGCCCGCGGGCATGGCCGCCGCCGGTGAAGGCGAAGACCGTCATCCCGGCGCGCTGGGCCGCCGTGATCCCGGGTGCGGTGTCCTCGATCACCAGACAGGCATGGGGCGGCGTTCCCATCTGCCGCGCCGCATAGAGGAACAGGTCTGGCTCGGGCTTGCCCTTGGCGACCATGGTGGCGCTGAAGAGATGGGGGTCGAAGCGCGGCAACAGCCCCGTCACCTCCAGAGACAGACGGATCCTGTCGGGAAGGCTGGAGGAGGCGACGCAATAGGGGATCGTGAGTTTGTCCAACGCCTCGACGATGCCGGGCATGGGCTTCAGCTCCTGCCGGTAGACCTCGAAGAGGCGAAGG
>DATBBO010000116.1:0-10164 GCA_036270995.1 Dongiaceae bacterium
CCAGTTCGCCGCGCAGCTCGCCGGCGGAAGTGACCTGCCCGCCGTGGCCATTGGCGATGGCCGCCAGGTTGCTTCCCGCGCCATAGACCGCCGAGTTGTAGGTCTCGCCGGGCCACAGCTTGGTTCCCTGGAGCCCCCCGCCGGCGAAGAGGCCCTTGGCCGTGGCGACGGAGAGGACCTCGATGCCGCTGCCGATGCTGCCGGCACCCGCGCCCTCGATCCCGAGATTGGCCAAAGCGAAGCCGCCAGAGCCTCCGAGCCGGACGACACCGTCGAGCAGCTGGTCGACGCCGGCGTCGGTCATGATGACCATGGCGAGGCTCTCATCCTCGCCGCCCGCCTCGAAGCCAAGTCCCACGCCGCCGATATGGAGGAAGATCGGATCGCTCCATTGATCGCCGTGGCGGCGAAGCAGCACACCTTCGCCGCCGGAGGCGGTCAGCAGGAATCCGCCCTGGACATCGTGGGGCACGATGAAGATCGCCCGCGCGCCGCCGAGGAGATTGCGCACCGCCTGCCATTTGGGATTGACGAGATAATTCCGCACCGAATTGGTCGCCGTGCGGATCAGCTTGTCCGCCTTGTCCCTGTCGTCCGCCCGGGCCCCCGAAGCCAGGCCGGCGATCAGGCCAAGGGCGAGGAGGGCAGCGAGCGCATGGCGGAAGAGCGCATAGCGGGCGAGCCCGCCATGCGGCGATGAGTCGAATGTCATGATCCCCAACTCCCTGATGAATAGAAGCCCGCTGTTCTAGGGCCGAACGCCACTCGCGACAAGGAGCGCCGGACGGGACCGCGAGACCCGGCCTGCGACTCCTATCCCGCCGAGCCTGTGCTAGCTTTCGAGCGCGGGCTTCGGCCGCCACAGAGCCGACCCGGATTCATGAGGGAGATTGCCATGCCGCTTCGATCGGCCATTCCCCGGGGCGGGAGCGCCCTTGCCGCAGCCGGACTGATCACCCTGCTCGCGGCCTGCAGCAGCGGCGGCGGCATGCCGGGCGGCACGTTGCTGCCTCCGCCCAACCTGACAATCACCTCCCAGACGGCACCCCCGCCGGCCAAGGCCGAGAGCGTTCCGCCGCCGCCGGCGGCTCAGACACCCGAATACTTCGTCTGGGAGCCGGGGCATTGGCACTGGACGGGGCAGGAGTATCTCTGGATCCCCGGCAGCTATATCGAGCGGCCTTACCAGTCGGCCGTCTGGGTCCATGGCGGCTGGACCGAGAACGGTCTGACCTGGACCTGGACGCCGGGTCATTGGAGCTGAGCGAGCGGGCAAGCGCAGGACCCGACGAGCTCCCTCGGCGTCACCGCCCTCACCCTGGTCTGCCTGCTGGGCGGTGCCTTCCTCGGCATGCGCGTGCGCGCCGCCGTGCCGGGGCATCTCACCCATGAGGCCATCGACGTCATCAAACTCGCCACAGGCCTGATGGCGACCCTGGCGGCGCTGGTTCTGGGGTTGCTGATCTCCTCCGCAAACACTAGCCACAACCTCGTGGAAAGCGAATACCGGCAGGGCGTCGTCAATGTCGTGCTGCTCGATCGCTATCTCGACCAGTATGGCCCTCAGACCCAGGACGCCCGCGCGCTGGTACGCGGCATGTTTCTGCTCAAGCTCCAGACAATCTGGCCCGAGGAGGATTTCGGCCCGAAGGAGCCGGCGAGCGCCGGCGGAGAGCCCGTCATCGAGGATGTGCAGCGCATCTTGCTGCGGTTGTCGCCGATCAACGAAGCCCAGACCTGGTATCGCTCCCGGGCGTTGGAGATGCTGAGCCAGGCTCAGCAGCTGCGCTGGCTTCTCGTCAGCCAGCAGGCCGCCGGCACCATCGCCACGCCTTTGCTGGTCGTGCTGATCTTCTGGACCACGGCCATCTTCGGCAGCTTCGGCCTGCTCACCCGGATCAATCCGACGGTCCTCTTCGCGCTGATCGTCGCGGCCCTCGCCGTCGCCTGCGCTATCTTCATGCTCTTCGAGCTGGATAGCCCCTTCACCGGCCTGATCAAAATCTCGAGCGCGCCAGCCCGTGCCGCCCTGGCCGTGCTCGAGCAATAGCCCTCGGATGCGGCCTAGCTTCCCTTCAACCCGGTGATGGCGGTGGCGATGTCATGGCTGAGCAGTGCCAGGTCCCGGCTCATGGCGGCCGCCTGGGCGTCGAAGGGACGCGGATTGTCGGACTGGCTCGAGGCGGGCTCGCCGCTGGACTGGGTGTAGCTCGACCGGCGCATCAGCAGGACAGTGCCGTCCTTGGGATTGACGATGCTCCAGAAGACATTGAGCACTGCGTTTCCGTCCTTGTCCTGCTCGAAGCGGCTGATATCCAGGGTGACCTGATAGTCGAGCGGCGCCCCGTCCTTCCACGGATAGAAGGAAATCCGATCCGTGGCGAGAAGGTTGGAGAGATTGGTCCCAACGACCCGGGTGATGTTGTCGTTCAGGTCGCCGCCCCATTGATCGAGATTGGCCTGGTCCAGGCTGTTGGCCTCGACGCGGGTCACG
Source organism: Dongiaceae bacterium (assembly GCA_036270995.1). Taxonomy (GTDB): domain Bacteria; phylum Pseudomonadota; class Alphaproteobacteria; order Dongiales; family Dongiaceae; genus DASXQK01. Next base: position 2,495 of record DATBBO010000116.1, read on the forward strand.
ATCTGCGGACGGTCGAGATATCTCGGCAAGGTAATCGGTCCGATACCGATGGCGAGCCCCTCAGGAGAGGTCGAGGCGGGCTTGTCGGTGGTGGGGGTCAGCACGTAGAGGCGGGTCGGCGCATTGCCGGGACAGCCCGTCAGGGTGAGCAGAGCAAACCCAAGGAGAATGAAGGCGGCAGGAAGGCGCATGGCGGTCCTCGATCGAGGTTACCTGTTGTTGCCCATCAGCAAGGCATTGGGGTTGCGTTGGATGTACTCGGCGAAGACGCGGATCGCGCGGGCGGCCGATTTGAACTCGGTGAGGGTGCTGGTCAGCTCGAAATAGACCGGCGAGCCCGGCGAGATCAGGCGCTGGGCCGCCTGGATCAGGGACATGGTCTGGTCCAGCGCCACGCTCGTCTTCGACAGCGCCTGGACCGCCGGACCCAGAATCTGCGGCAGGTCGCGGTTCAGGACATTGACCATCTTGCGGGCATCCGCCATCAGCAGATTCAGGTTCTGCAACGGCTCGCCGTCGCGCAGTTGGAGCCGCTGGTGGGCCTCCTGCATCAGCAAGTTCGCCTGCTGCGACGTACTGAGTAAGCTGTCGGCGAGCGGCTTCACCTGGGCCTGGACATCGCTCACCAGTCCGCCGGCGCCTTTGACGACATTCCCGGTGTCCGTCAGCACTTGATTGGCGTTGTCTGCCACCTTCAGTAGCTCGTCCGACAGCTGCTCGAGCGGGAGCTTGCTGATCTTCGCCAGCACGCCCGTGATGCTGGCCTTCAGCAGGTCGATGCTCGAGGGAGTAGTCGGAAGCTGGGGCACGCCGAAGTCTCCCTCGACCAGGCGGACCGGCGTGTCCGGGTAGAAGTCGAAATCGACGCTGGTCTGCCCCGTCACCAGCGACTGCACCTGGAGCTGCGCTCGGAGGCCGCGCTGGACCAGCTCCCTGATGTTGTGCTCGCTGCGCGCGCCGCGGACGATCTCGAACTTCTGCGGGTTCAGCTCGATGAAGACGGGTATGAGCAGCTTCTGCGCATTGACGTCGTACTGGATCTTGATGTTGGTGACGGTGCCGACCTTGACGCCCCGGAAGGTGACCGGCGAGCCGACATCGAGGCCGGCGAGGGATCCCTGGAAGAAGAGGACGGCCTTGCCCTTCGGGGCGAAGTAGTCGCCGCTGCTGAAGGTCAGGATGCCGGCGACGAGCAGGACTATTGCGACGAGGACAAAGACACCGATGAGCTTGGGGTTGGCTTTCCGTGCCATTCAGGCCTCCAGCCCGCCACGGAGCAGGAAGTTGCGCACCCGTGGATCGGGGCATTCATCGCGCAGCTTTCGCGGGTCCCCCTGGGCGATCATCGTCCGGCTTTCTGTGTCCAGGAACACCGAGTTGTCGCCGATGGCGAAGATGCTGGGAAGCTCATGGGTGACCACGGCTATGGTGGCGCCGAGGCTGTCGCGCAGCTCCAAAATGAGATCGTCGAGCAGGTGGGAGCTGACGGGATCGAGTCCGGCCGAAGGCTCGTCGAAGAACAGGATCTCGGGATCGAGCGCCATGGCGCGGGCGAGCCCGGCCCGCTTGCGCATGCCGCCGCTGATCTCGGAGGGATAGAAGTCTTCGAAGCCGGCGAGCCCGACCAGCGCCAGCTTGAGCGAGGCGACGCTGTTGATCTCGGCAGGGCTGAGGTCGGTGAACTCGCCCAGCGGCAGCGCCACGTTCTCCGCCAGCGTCATGGAGCTCCACAGCGCGCCGCTCTGATAGAGGATGCCGAAGCGGTGCATCAGGCGCTCCTGCTCCTCCGGCTCCGCCTTCCAGAAGTTCTGCTCGGAGAACAGCACCTCGCCGCGTGCCGGGGGCTTGAGACCCACGAGATGCTTCAGAAGCGTGCTTTTGCCGCAGCCGCTGGGTCCCATGATGATGAAGATGTCGCCGCGGAAGATGGTGAAGTTGAGGTTCCGCTGAATGACGAAATCGCCATAGGCCATGTCGAGGTCCTTGACCGTGACATGAGGCTCGGTGTGGGGCGCTCGGGTCACAACAACACCTAGATGCCCAGCGCATTGGTGAGCACGGCGAAAATGCCGTCGGTCACGACGAGGAAGACGATGGCGGTGACCACGGCGGAGGTGGCGGCGAGCCCGACCGCAGAGGCGCTGCGTCCACACTGGATTCCGCGCATGCAGCCGGAGATCGCCACTATGATCCCGAAGACGGAGCTCTTGAAGATACCGACACCAAAGTCCGTGAGGCTGACGCCGTTGATCGTCTGATTGATGTATTCGACGGCCGACAGCTTGAGCATGCCCATGCCGACCACGGCACCGCCCAGGATACCCATGAGGTCGGAATAGATGCAGAGCAGCGGCATCATGAGGATGAGGGCGATCATGCGCGGCAGGACCAGGAAGTCCATCGGCGAGAGGCCGAATGTGGACAAGGCGTCGATCTCCTCGTTCACCTGCATCGTGCCGAGCTGGGCGGCGAAGGCCGCCCCGGTGCGCCCTGACATGATGATCGCGGTCATGAGGGCGCCCATCTCGCGGGCCATGGCGATGCCCACGAGATCTGCAACGTAGATCTGGGCGCCGAACTGCACGAGCTGCACGGCGCCGACAAAGGCGAGGATGAGCCCGACCAGGAAGGAGATGAGTGTGACGATCGGCAGCGCTGCGGCGCCGCATTCGAATATGATGTCGATCAGGTCGCGCCGGCGGAAGCGGGCGCGGCCGACCGCCATTCGGCCGAACGACTCCAGCGCCTCGCCCAGGAAGGCGAGCATGTCTCCCAGGGAGCGCCAGAGGGTCAGGGATTCCAGCCCGACCATGGTGAGAAAGTCGTGATGGGATTCCGTCCGCCGGGCACCTTCGCGCTCCGGCACGGCGGCGGCCAGCTTCAACAGGCGCCGCGCGCCTTCCGGCAGGCTGCTCGCATCGAACTCGAGCTTGCGCGCCTGGCACAGTTCCTCGAGCCCGGTGAGGAAGGCGAGGAGGCCACTATCCCAGCCGGTGAGCTCGGTGGTGTCGAAGGTGAGGCGGGTGGGATGGGCAGTGAGATCGAACTGCTTCTCGAGGGCGCCCGGGGCGGGAAGTCCGCTCTTGAGCTTCCAATCGCCCCGGAGCTTCAGCACGAGCGTGCCGCCTTCGGCCTGGCTCAGGCTGAAGTCAGGGCCCGGCTCATCGCTCCCGCCTTTTCCCCTCGGCTGTCTTGCCACTCTGCTTACCTGGTACGCCTGTCTCTCATGGCCCGATCGATCCGCTCCCCGATGGCGCTGCGCGGGACGGATCATAGCGCCTATTATCCCGCCCGGTGAATCCCCTTGAGTTGAATGGGCGAGAGTCGACTCCCTCGGACAAGGCCATCTATCCTGCCTCCGATGCCGGCGGGGCCGGCCATGGATGGAGCCGCGATGCAGATGGCCCGAAACGCCAATATGACGGACAGAACTCTGGCCTTGCTGTTAACATTTCCTTTATTGGCTTTGCTGGCGGGCTGCATGCAGCCCCCGCCGCCAGCCATGGCCAATCTTCCACCGCTGCCCCCGCCGAATGTCCAGATCGTGGCACCACAGCCCCCGCCGCCGGCCCGAACGGAGACGGTGCCGCAGGCCCCGCCGGCCACCATGCAGTACTTCTACTGGGACCCGGGCCATTGGCACTGGACCGGCGCCGACTGGTTCTGGGTGGCGGGCCACTATGTCGAGAGGCCCTATACCAACGCCTATTGGGTGCCGGGCCATTGGGACTCGCGCCCTTATGGCTGGACCTGGATCCCCGGGTATTGGGCCGAGACGGGCGGCCCGTCCTAAACCAAAGCGAGGGTTGACTCGCTCCGCCCCAGGTGGCAAGTGGCGGGCCCCACAACAGGAGACCCCCCCAAATGTTCGAAGCCTCCAAGAGAGTGATCGCTGGCGCCGCGCTCTGCGCGGCCGCTCTGCTTCCGCTCGGCCCCCAAGCCCAGGCGCAACAGAACCAGGGCTTTTCCGTGGGCTATCTGCGTTGCGATGTGGCCGGGAGCGTCAGCTTCATCTTCGGCTCGACACGGGATCTCACCTGCGAATATGAACGGCCCGGCAATCAGCCGATCGAGAAGTACACCGGCGAAATCCGGCAATACGGCATCGATATCGGCTATCTGAAGAGCGGCGTGATCGTCTGGGGCGTGGTGGCGCCGACCAACTCGCTCGACAAGGGCGCGCTCGCCGGCGATTACGGCGGAATCAACGGCACGCTGGCAGCCGGCTATGGCGTCGGGGCCAATGCCTTGATCGGCGGCTACAATAATTCCATCGCACTGCAGCCCCTCAGCGTCGAAGGGGTCAAGGGGATCAACATCGCGGCCGCCGTCGTCGGCCTGACCCTGAAAGCCGCCCAGTAGCGGCGCCCTCTGCCGGCGGAGCCGGGTGGGCAGCCGTGCCTACCCGGCCGCTCCGTTCCTGAGTGCGACATCGATGGGCGGGGCACTGCGCAGGGTCTGATAGACGACGCAATAGCGCTCCGTCAGCCGTAGGAGCGTTGCAAGCTGCTCCTCGCTCGCGTCGCTCTCGACCTCGAAATTGAGCCGGATCTGACGAAAGCCGACGGGTGCATCCTTGGCCACACCGAGCGTGCCCCGGAAATCGAGATCGCCCTCGGCAGCAACCCGGCCATCGCGCAGCGTGATGCCGAGCGCAGTGGCCACAGCGTTGACAGTGACGCCGGCGCAGGCGACCAGCGCTTCGAGGAGCATGTCGCCCGAGCAGGCGGCCTGCCCATCGCCGCCGGTGGCGGGATGCAAGCCCGCCTCCACCAGCGCCCGGCCGGTATCGAGCTTGCAGGTGAGGCCTTCCCCCAGCCGGCCTTCCGCCTTGAGCGTGACGAGCGCTGCCTCGGGACGATCGCGATATCGCTGCTTCAGCGGCGCCTGAAGCTCCTTCAAGGCTTGGCTGTCCATCTGACTGTCCTCTCTCCTATGGCAGGGGTGGCTGGCGCGCGAAGAAGCGCCAGATCTGGGCATTGGCGTCGATCGCCCGGCTGGCGGGACTCTGGATGCTGGCCGGCGCGATATCGCGACGCGCGCCGGGCCAGCCATGAGTCCCGCCCTCGACCACGACACTCTCCAATGCGCTGCCGGGCGCGCAGCCGCCGTAATCATACAGCATCGCGCGGGTGCCGTCGGGGGGCGTGGGCGCCGGCAGGATGCGTGAATGGCGCGTGCGACAGCCCGCGCGCCGGGCGAAGAGCTCGATGCTTTCCATCACCGGCACGGTGCTGGCCGGATCGCCGTCATAGGGGACATGACGGTCTGCGGTCCCGTTGATGAAGATCACCGGGAGGCTGCGACCGGGCCAGCAGTCATAACCGACGGGCAGGCTCGCCGCGACGACGGCGATGCCGGCGATCCGGTCGGCATGGGCGCAGGCCATCTGGAGCGCCATGATTCCGCCATTGGAAAGCCCCGCGACATAGATGCGCCGGCGATCGGCGATCCCGCTCGCGATCAGGTGATCGGCGAGATCGATGAGGAACAAGCCGTCGCCCGGATCGTTCCAGTCGTTGGCGATGCCCTGCGGATAGACGGCGACGATGCCCGCGGCCTCGGCAAGGATGTCGAAGCCGGTATAGCGGCGCATTTCCGCGGCGGTGCTGGCGCCGCCGTGAAGCAGGATCACCGTGGGGCGCGGGCCAGCGGCGCTGTTGGACCGGAAGATCTCATAGCCGCGCTCGATCCCACCGCTCACGAAGCTTTCGGCCGTCGCTGGCGCGGAAGTCGCGAGCATCGCGGCGAAGCCGATCAGGGTGGCGGCGAGCAGCGGGCGCAGCATGCCTCCTTCATAGCCTCTCCGCGCCGTTGCCAGGAAGACCGTCCTGGAACATGGTGGGGCTTGCGATCAATATTCGAGGGATCGAGATGAGGTATGTCCTGATCGGACTGCTCTGCAACCTGGTGCTGCAGGGCTGCGCCAGCAGCTCCGGCGGCGGCTCCAGCTTCAGCTCAGGGCCGGTGCAGGGCCAGAACCGCGACGGCGGCGATCATGGCGGCGGACGCGGCCGGTGAGGGCGGGGCCATCGAGAGCGGCGGGCCGCTCTCGATGGCAGCTGTATGATGGTGTCCCGAATCTCGAGACTTACTTCGGGCCCGGACCACGGCCCGGGCGGCCGCCGAGGCCGCCATAAGCCCAGACGCCTGCCGGGACGCCACTCTCGTTGACGACATACATCATGTGGCCCCAGTTCTGGTTGCAGCGACCGGGCTCCAGAAGCGAGTCCGTCGGGGCACCGAGCGAATTGGTCGTGAAGAGGCGCACCGGCACGGGACCGTCATTGCACACGCGCATCTCGCCGCCCGCGGTATAGGACCTCGTCGAGCGAGGCTTCATGGCGCCAGGCCTGTAGGTCGCGACGGCGGAGGCATTCTTTTCGACCAGCCCATAAGTGGATAGCCCAACCGGCGCCACAGCCAGGGCGGCGGCCAGTACGATTCCGGATTTCAGGCTCCGTAGCATGCAGTTTCTCCATATTTTGAGGAATGCAATGATGCGACTCAGCGGCGTCATCTTTTTGCGTGGCGGGACGCTAGAGGGCTTCCATTGCACTGTTGTGTCAGCGAATTGGCGCTGCCGTGACCTCGCGATTTTCGCTCGGAGCATCATTGATGGTCTCGATACACGGCATCTATCGCCATGGCTGTAGGAAGTCCGCGCGGCGGCCTCGGTTTCATCGGATCGAGACGGCCCCCGTGGACCTTCGCCGCTGTCCTGATCATGATGCAGAGCCGCTATGCTGAATGGGAGGTATGCGATGCCTGCAAAGATGACATCCCGGGGTGCCGCGGGCCGCATTCTCGTCGGCGTCGGCGGCTGGACCTTCGAGCCGTGGCGCGAGAGCTTCTATCCCGCGGGTCTCGCGCAGAAACGCGAGTTGGAATATGCCAGCCGCCAGCTGACATCGATCGAGATCAACGGCACCTATTATGGCTCGCAGAAGCCGGAGAGCTTCGCTCGCTGGCGCGAGGAGACGCCCGACGGCTTCGTGTTCTCCGTCAAGGGCACGCGTTTCTCCACCAACCGGCGCGTGCTGGCGGAGTCAGGACCCTCCGTCGAGCGCTTCCTCACCAGCGGCGTTCTCGAGCTGAAGGAGAAGCTGGGACCGATCAACTGGCAGTTTCTGCCGACCAAGCGCTACGATCCCGATGACTTCGAGGCCTTCCTGAAGCTGCTGCCGGCGAGCGTCGAAGGCCACGCCATCCGTCATGTGGTCGAGGTGCGCCACGAAAGTTTCCGCGTGCCCGGCTTCGTCGATCTCCTGCGCAGCTACGGCGTCGGAGTCGTCCTGACGGACAAGGCAGAGTTTCCCCAGATTGCCGATGTCACGGCCTCCTTCGTCTACGCCCGGCTGCAGCGGGCCATGGAAGGCGAGAAGACCGGCTATCCGCTCGCGGAGCTCGATCGCTGGGCAAAGCGTGCCCAGGCCTGGTCGAAAGGCGGCATGGCCGATGGTCTCGCGCCGGTCGGTGGGCCGGAGAAGAAGGCGGCGAAATCGCGCGACGTCTTCATCTACATGATCAATGGCTTCAAGCCCAAGGCACCAGCCGCCGCCATGGCGCTGATCGCGCGGCTGTCGGCTTGAGGCCGAGGCTGGCCCGGAAGATCGCGGATGTCAGAACTGAACGTCGTCGATGACCTGAAAGCGCAGCGGAACCTTGGT
>DATBBO010000117.1:0-14415 GCA_036270995.1 Dongiaceae bacterium
CCGCGGTCGAAATCCGCGGCCGCCGGATCCGAGCGATCGGACTTCGCATGGCGCAATAAGCATAGGCGTTTCATTGGCTTAACCTATCGATCTTCGAGGATCAGTTGTCATGACAATTTCATGTACGCGATTTAGACTAGCGCGATGAGCAATACTCTGACCATCGGTGCGGCTGCAGCCGAGCCGCGCAGCGCGGGAGTCCGCCTTCCCGATCCGCCGGAATCCCGCTTCATCAATCGCGAGCTGTCCTGGCTGGCGTTCAACGAGCGCGTCCTGGAGGAAGCCGATAATGTCAACCATCCGCTGCTCGAGCGGCTGCGCTTCCTGTCGATCTCAGCCAATAATCTCGATGAGTTCTACATGGTGCGCGTGGCCGGCCTCAAAGGCCAGCAGGCCGCGGGGATCGCAACCCGCAGCCAGGATGGCTTGACGCCTGCCCAGCAGCTGGCCGCCATCCAGACCCGCACGGGCGAGCTCATGCGTAATCAGCAGGCCTGCTGGCGGCGGTTGCGCGAGGAGATGCGCGCCCACGGCATCGCCGTCATCGAGGCCATGGAAGTGACGCCGGAGGAGAAGCTCTGGCTCGATTCCTTCTTTCTCGACCAGATCTTCCCAGTCCTGACGCCCATGGCCATGGACCCGGCGCATCCGTTCCCCTTCATCCCCAATCTGGGCTTCGCCATCGTCCTCGACCTGCGCAGCGCTGAGGATAGCCGCCAATTGCGAGCGCTCGTCGTTCTGCCGCCCCAGGTCGCGCGCTTCGTGCGCCTGCCCGGCCACGCAATTCGCTTCCTGCCGCTGGAGACGCTCGTCGGCATGTATCTCGACCGGCTCTTCCCCGGATTCGAGGTCACCGGACTCGGCTATTTCCGCATGATCCGCGACAGCGAGATGGAGATCGAGGAGGAGGCGGAGGATCTGGTTCTCCTGTTCGAGACGGCCCTCAAGCGGCGGCGGCGCGGTTCGGTCATCCGCCTCAAGGCGAATGCCGGCATGCCCGAAGACCTCCTGGCCTTCGTCATCGGCGAGCTCAACGTCAAGCCGGAGGACATCTTCCTGCAGGACGGCATCCTCGGCCTCGCCAGCGCGACCCAGCTCATCGTCGACGACCGGCCGGATCTGAAGTTCGCACCCTATATCGCCCGCTTTCCCGAGCGCATCCGCGATTTCGGCGGCGACTGCTTCGCCGCGATCCGGCAGAAGGACATCCTCGTCCACCATCCCTATGAAAGCTTCGACGTGGTGGTGCAGTTCGTGCGCCAGGCCGCGCGCGACCCCTCCGTGGTGGCGATCAAGCAGACGCTCTACCGCACCAGCGACGATTCGCCGATCGTCAAGGCGCTGATCGAGGCGGCCGAGGCGGGCAAGTCGGTGACGGCGCTGGTCGAGCTCAAGGCGCGCTTCGACGAGGAGGCCAATATCCGCTGGGCGCGCGACATGGAGCGGGCCGGCGTGCAGGTGGTCTACGGCTTCCTCCAGCTGAAGACCCATGCCAAGGTTTCCATGGTCATCCGCCGCGAGGGCGGAACCTTGCGCAGCTATGTGCATTTCGGCACCGGCAACTATCACCCGGTGACGGCGAAGATCTATACCGACCTCTCCTTCTTCACCTGCGATGCGGCGCTCTGCCATGATGCGGCGCGGCTCTTCAACTACATGACCGGCTATGCCAAGCCCGACCGGCTGGAGAAGATAGCGGTTGCGCCGGTCAATCTGTGCAAGACGGTACTGAAGCTGGTGGAGGAGGAGGTGGCCCATGCCGCCGCCGGACGGCCGGCGACGATCTGGGCCAAGATGAACGCCGTCGTCGATCCCGAGTTGATCGATGCCCTCTATCGCGCTTCCCAGGCTGGCGTCCAGATCGATCTGGTGATACGCGGCATCTGCTGCCTGAGGCCGGGGCTTCCCGGCATGTCGGAGAACATCCGGGTCAAGAGCATCATCGGCCGCTTCCTCGAGCATGGCCGCATCATCTGCTTCGGGGCCGGAGAGAAACTGCCGTCGCGATCGGCCAAGGTCTTCATCTCCTCGGCCGACTGGATGCCACGCAATTTCGACCGCCGGCTGGAGACGCTGATCCCGATCGAGAATCCGACCGTGCACCAGCAGGTGCTCGACCAGATCATGATCGCCAATCTCAAGGATTCTGCCCAAAGCTGGGAGCTGGGCCCCGACGGACGCTATGTCCGGGTGGCCGCACCGCCCGGCGCCTTCAGCGCCCACACCTACTTCATGACCAATCCCAGCCTCTCGGGACGCGGCAGCGCGCTGAAGAAGTCCAAGAAGGCGCCTTTGCTCGATTTCAAGAAGGCCTGAGCGCGTGGCTCAATCAACGCTTCTACGGCGACGGACCCCGACCCGCTCGCGCCCGGGACGCTCGCGGCAGCGACGCGCATCGCAAGGGCGTTCCCAGCAGGGGCGCATTGGCGTGGTCGACATAGGATCGAACTCGATCCGCCTCGTCGTCTTCGAGCGCCTGGCCCGGGCGCCGCAGCTGCTGTTCAACGAGAAGGTCCTCTGCGGCCTCGGCCGCGGCCTCGGCAACGACGGGCATCTGAACCTGCAGGGGGTGGAGTCCGCCCTCGTCAATCTCGGCCGCTTCGTGCGGATCGCCAAGGCCATGGGGGTCGAGCGTCTCGACATGCTGGCGACGGCGGCTGTGCGCGATGCCGTCGACGGCGTCGCCTTCACCGAGACCGTGCGCAAGCGCTGGGGCCAGCCGGTGCGCATCCTCTCCGGCTCGGAGGAGGCGCGGCTCTCGGCGCTGGGCGTCGTCTCCGGCATCGGTGAGGCGGACGGGCTGATGGGCGATCTCGGCGGCGGCAGCGTGGAGCTCGTCGGGCTCGATCGCGGAAAGCTGGGGGCCCACGTCACCCTGCCGCTGGGGCCGCTCAGGGTAGGCGAGGAAGCGATCGCCGATCGCGACATCGCCCGCGACCTTATCGACCAGCATCTGCAGAGCGTTCCCTGGCTGGGCGACCTGCGCGGGCGCTGCTTCTATGCCGTCGGCGGAGCCTGGCGCTCGCTCGCCCGCATCCATATGGAGCAGACCGGCCATCCGCTGCACATCATCCAGCAGTACCGCATCGACCGTGAGCAGGCCGAGGACCTGATGCGCATCATGTCCCGCCTCGGCCGTCGGTCGCTCGCTGCGATCTCGGGCCTGTCGCGCCGGCGCCTCGACACGCTTCCCTTCGCCGCCTTGCTGCTCGAACGCCTGCTGCGCCACGGACGGCCCGATGCCGTGGTCTTCTCCGCCTTCGGCCTGCGCGAGGGCTATGTCTTCAGCGAGCTTCCGGCGGCGCTGCGCCGAGAGGATCCGCTCCTCGCCGCCGCCCGCGACCAGGCCGATGCGCAGGCGCGCTTCGGTCCGATGGGCGATGCGCTGGAGGAATGGACCCGGCCGCTCTTTCCGAGCGAAGGAGCGGCAGAGCGCCGGCTGCGCCACGCGGTCTGCCTGCTGAGCGATATCGCGTGGCGCGACCATCCGGACTATCGCGGCGAGCAGGCTTTCGATCGGATCCTGCGCCTGCCCATCGGCGGCATCGAGCACGCGGAGCGCGTCTTCGCCGCCGCGGCCGTGGCCGCGCGCTATGCCGGCACGCTGGAGCCCATCGCCGGCGAGACCGTGCTCCGGCTGGTGGACGAGCCGCGGCTTGGCCAGGCCCTGATCCTCGGCCTCGCCCTCAGGCTTGCCTATTCCCTCTCCGGCGCGACGCGCCGTCTGTTGAAGGAAACGAGCCTGCGGCTCGCGGGAGACCGGCTGACGCTGGTGCTGCCGAAGAACGGCGCCGTCATGTATGGCGAGGCGGTGGACCGGCGTCTCGATGCGCTGGGGCGTGCGATCGGCCGCGCTGTCGCCACGGCGAGTGCCAGGGAGCGCAGGGCGAAGTAGACGTCGCGCCGCGGCTAGTTCTTATATTGCTACGCTCAAGCGCCGCGCAGGCTGCAGAGCATGGCGCATTTTGGTGCGCCATGCTCTAGCCGGCGGGAACCGGCACCACCTTGACGCGCCGGCCAACCACGGTCAGCGCCAGGCGGCCATGCTTCAGGGCGAGCGCATCGGCGCCGAAGATCTCGCGCCGCCAGCCATGGAGTGCTGGCACCTCGGCCCCGTCATCGGCGGCGATCAGCTCGAGATCGTCGGCGCTGGCGATCAGCTTCTGGGCGACGCCATTCTCTTCACAGCGCATCTTGAGCAGCACCCGCAGGAGCTCGATCAGCGGCCCCAGACCCGAGGGCAGGTCGCGGCGCGGGGCGGGCTCGGGGCATTCGCCCGCCGGCAGATCCAGCCCGCGCCTGACCGCGGCGAGGATTTGGGCGCCCTGACGGTTCTCGGCGATGGAGCGCGAGAGGCCGCGGCAGCGGGCGAGATGCTCGACATCGCTGGGCGCATGGGCGGCGATCTCGCAGAGCGTCTCGTCCCGGAGCACGCGGTTGCGCGGGAGGTCGCGGCGCTGGGCCTCCTCCTCCCGCCAGGCGGCGACCTCGCGCAGCACGGCGAGCATGCGCGGCTTGTCGGTGCGGAACTTGATCCGCCGCCAGGCTTCGCGCGGCTCCAGGCGGTAGGTCGCAGGGTCGGTCAGCACCGCCATCTCTTCGCACACCCAATCGGCCCGCCCGGTCTTGGCGAGCCGGCGCTTCAGATGCTCATAGGTGGGCCTGAGATGCGTCACGTCCGAAAGCGCGTATTGCAGCTGGCGGTCGGTCAGCGGGCGATGGGCCCAATCGGTGAAGCGCGAGCTCTTGTCGATCCGGGCGCCGGCAAGCTTGGCCGCGAGATTCTCGTAGCTGACCGCATCGCCGAAGCCGCAGACCATGGCGGCGACCTGGGTGTCCACCAGGGGTGCGGGAATCCGCTTCGTCATGTGATAGAAAATCTCGATGTCCTGACGCGCGGCGTGGAACACCTTCAGCAGCTTGGAATCGGCCAGAAGACCAAGCAGAGGGTCGAGGTCGATGCCCGGGGCGAGGGTATCGATGGCCGCCGCCTCCTCGGGGCCGGCGACCTGGACCAGGCAGAGCTGGGGCCAATAAGTCTTGTCGCGCATGAACTCGGTGTCGATGGCGACGAACTCGGCCGGGTGCTGGCGTCGACAAAAGGCGGCCAGCGCGCCGGACTCGGCGATGAGGGTCATTGCCGCCTGCTATACACGGAATCCGCCGGTCGTCCAACTCGCCAGGACCTGATCCGGTCATGTCCCTCCGCTTGACAAATCCGGGGCAAAAATGCCTTTTGCCGGCCGGCTTTCTCCCGTCTTCGTCCTCTGGGATCGTCCCATGCACGCCTATCGAACGCATAACTGCGGCGAGCTGCGCCTTGCCGATGCCGGCCGCACGGTAAAGCTTTCCGGCTGGATCCACCGCAAGCGCGATCACGGCAACCTGCTGTTCATCGATCTGCGCGACCACTATGGCATCACCCAGGGCGTGATCGACACCTCGAGCCCGCTGCTGCGCGAGATCGAATCGGTGCGGGTGGAGAGCGTGGTGACATTCACGGGCCGCGTCGTGCCGCGCACCCCCGACACGGTCAATCCCAAGCTCGCCACCGGCGAAATCGAGCTGCGAATCGATGCCTATCGGCTTCTGGCCGCGGCCGAGATGCTGCCTCTCCAGGTCAACAGCGACGAGGATGCCGGCGAGGATCTGAGGCTCACCTATCGCTTTCTGGATCTCAGGCGCGAGCGCATACACCGCAACATCCTGCTGCGCTCGCGGGTGATCTCGAGCATCAGGCGGCGGATGGTCGATGCCGGGTTCACCGAGTTCCAGACGCCGATCCTGACCTCGAGTTCACCCGAGGGCGCACGTGATTTTCTGGTGCCGAGCCGGCTGCACCCCGGCAAGTTCTACGCCCTGCCGCAGGCGCCGCAGCAGTTCAAGCAACTGCTGATGATCGCGGGCTTCGACCGTTATTTCCAGATCGCGCCCTGCTTCCGGGATGAGGACAGCCGCGCCGATAGGTCCCCCGGCGAGTTCTATCAGCTCGATTTCGAGATGTCCTTCGTGACGCAGGAGGACGTCTTCGCGGCCCTCGAGCCGGTGCTCCATGGCGTGTTCGACGAGTTCAAGGGCGGGCGCAAACTGGGGCCGATGCCCTTTCCCCGCATCGCCTATGACGAGGCGATGCTGAAATACGGCTCCGACAAGCCAGATCTGCGCAATCCCCTCGTCATCACGGATGTGACGGAGATCTTCCGCGACAGCAGCTTCGGCATCTTCGCCAAGTCGGTCGCCGGTGGGGGGATCGTGCGCGCCATTCCCGCGCCCGGCACCGCCGAGCGCCCGCGCAGCTTCTTCGACAAGCTGAACGACTGGGCGCGCGAGCAGGGCGCGGCGGGGCTGGGCTATGTCGTCTTCGCCGAGGGCGGCGGCAAGGGGCCCATCGCCAAGAATCTCGATGCGAACCGCATCGCGCGGCTGCGCGAGGCATCGGGGCTCGACGACGGCGATTCCCTCTTCTTTGTCAGCGACAAGAATGTTGCAGCGGAGAAATTCGCCGGCGCGGTGCGCACGAAGCTGGGGCAGGAGCTCGGCCTCATCGACGCGGCGGAATACCGCTTCTGCTGGATCGTCGACTTTCCCATGTATGAGCGCGATCCGCTGACCAACAAGATCGAGTTCAGCCACAACCCCTTCTCCATGCCCCAGGGCGGGCTCGAGGCGCTGGAGACCAAAGATCCGCTGGAGATCAAGGCCTTCCAGTACGACATCGTCTGCAACGGCGTGGAGCTCTCCAGCGGCGCAATCCGCAACCACCTGCCGGAGATCATGTACAAGGCTTTCGCCATCGCCGGATACGGTCGCGAGGAGGTGGAGGGGCGCTTCGGGGGTATGCTGAACGCGCTCAAGTTCGGCGCGCCGCCCCATGGCGGCTCGGCGCCGGGGATCGATCGCATCGTCATGCTGCTGGCCGATGAGCGCAACATCCGCGAGGTCGTCGCCTTCCCCATGAACCAGCAGGCGATGGATCTGATGATGCAGGCGCCAGCCGGCGTGCCGCCGGAGCGTCTCAAGGAACTCCACATCCGTCTCGACCTGCCGCCGGCGAAGAAGTAGCCTAATCGGCGCCCCGTCCGGGCGCCTCGTGGACCGCGTGCCGATTCCGAGCTAGAGTCGCTTATCCCGAAACCGCCGAGGATTGCATCTTGTCGCGACCAGCCGATGACGGGTTCAGCCTGCCTGGCGCCTGGATCTCCCATAGCCGCTGCTGGCTCGCCTGGCCGACGCGGGTGGAGACCTGGGGCGAGCATCTCGAGGCGGTCCGCGAAACCTATTCCGAGACGGCCAAGGCGATCGCCCGCTTCGAGCCCGTGACCTTCATCACCAAGCCGAAGAACGTCGCCGAAGTTTCCCTCAGCACCGGCACCGGCGTCGCCACTCTCTCACTTCCGCACGACGATTCCTTCCTGAAGGACATCGCGCCCAGCTTCCTCGTAGATGCCGCGGGGAGTGTCGCGGGGGTGGACTGGCTCTGGAATGCCTGGGGCGGACGCTACCCCGATCACGACCGCGACGCGGCGGTGGCCGGGAAGCTGCTGGAGCATCTCGGCATGCGCCGCTACCTGGCGCCGCTGGTGCTCGAGGGCGGCGCCATCGACGGCGATGGCGAGGGCACGCTGCTCGCAAGCGAGGCGGTGCTCCTCAACCCCAACCGCAATCCCAACCTGGCGCGGAGCGAGATCGAGCGGACCCTCGAAGGATTTCTCGGCATCCGCAAGATCATCTGGCTGGCCGGCGGGCTCGCCGGCGACCCTGCTGGCGGGCTGATCGACAATGTCGTCTGCTACGCGAAGCCCGGCACCGTGCTGGCGCTTGTCACCGCCGATGCGGCGGATCCGAACCATGCGCCCCTGCAGGACAACCTTCAGCGCCTGCGCGCCGCCACCGACGACAAGGGGCGCAAGCTGGAGGTGATCGAGATCGAGCAGCCGCGCTCGAGCCTGGGCGAGGGCGGGCGGCGTCTGCCGCTCTCCTACACCAGCCTCTATATCGCCAATGGGGCGGTCATCGTGCCGGCCTTCGAGGATCCCCAGGACAGCAAGGCCTATGAGATCCTGGCCAAGCTCTTCGCCGGCCGCGAGGTGGTACAAGTGCCGGCGCGCGAGCTCGGCTATGGCGGTGCGGGCTTGCGCGCAATCGCGCTTGGCCAGCCGGCAGGTCCGCCGGCGGGCTGAGCCGGATTTCAGCTTCCGCTTTGCGTCGCCACCGCGTCCCAGTCCGGGGCGCGCAGCCGGTAGCCCACACCCGTCTCCGTCAGGATATGGCGCGGCCGCTCGGGATCCGCCTCGATCTTCTGACGGAGCGAGCGGATGTAGACCCTCAGATATTGGACATCGGTCTCGCCGCCCCAGACCTCCTTCAGGATGAAGCGGTGGGTCAGCACCTTGCCCGCATGAGCGACCAGGAGGCGCAGGATGTCGTACTCGCGCGGCGAGAGCCGGACCTCCTCGCCGCGTACGGAGACCAGCCGTCGCACGAGGTCGACGGTGAGATCGCCGCTGCGGAAGATCGGCCGCTCGCCCTGCTGCTGCAGGCGATGGCGCAGCGCCGCACGCACCCGGGCATGGAGCTCGTCGACGCCGAAGGGCTTGGTCAAATAATCATCGGCGCCGAGGTCGAGGGCCTCGACCTTGCCGCGCTCGTCGGTGCGGCTGGAAAGCACGATGATGGGCACCGTCGAGCCCTTCTCGCGCAGCCGGCGGATGACCTCGAAGCCATCGAGGCCCGGCAGGCCGAGATCGAGGATGACCACGTCGGCGGGGCTGCGGCGCATGGCCTCCAGCGCGGGCTCGCCGTCCTCGACCTCGATGACCTGATGGCCTTGCGCCGTGAGGCTGGTCTTGAGGAAGCGCCGGATCGCCGGCTCGTCATCGACCACCAGCATGCGCAGCGGCGTGCGGGCGGACATCACGGCGCCGCCTCGGCGATCGGCGGCCCCTCGCGCGGCACGGGCAATGTCAAAGTGAAGACGGCACCGGGCCCGTCCGCGCGGTTGCCGGCCTCGATATGTCCGCCCATCGCCTCGACGAAGCCGCGGCAGATGGCAAGCCCCAGCCCGGTGCCGACGCGGCGGCGATCGGCGGCATGGACGCGGTAGAACTTGTCGAAGATGCGCTCGAGATCGGCCGCCGGAATGCCTTCGCCCTCATCGATGATCCGAAGCTCCACCGCCCCGTTCGCCTGGCGGGCCTGCAAGTCGATGACCGAGCCGGCGGGCGTGTATTTTGCCGCATTATCGAGGAGATTGAACAGCACCTGCTCGAACAGCACGACGTCGAGCCTCAGCATGGGCAGATCCGGCGGCAGCCGGACCGCGATGCGATGTTGCTCGAGGATCCGGCTGGCGCGCTCCAAGGCACTGCCGACGATCTCCGACAGATCGGCCATGCTGCTGCGCGGCACGATGGCGCCGGATTCCAGCCGCGTCATGTCCAGAAGATTGCCGATGAAGCGGTTGAGCCGCTCCGCTTCCTCCTGGATCGTGCTGATCATCTCGCGCTTGGCTGCTTCGTCGAGCGCCTCGGGCTGTGTCTTCAGGCTGGTGGCGGATCCGAGGATCGAGGCGAGCGGCGTGCGCAGGTCGTGGGAGATGGAGGTGAGGAGCGCCGTGCGAAGCCGGTCGGTCTCTGCCACCAGTCGGGCCCGGTCCACGTCGCGCGCCAGATGGACGCGCTCGATGGCGAGCGCCGTCTGATCAGAGAGCGCCTCCAGCAGGCGCCGCTGATCGGCGCTGAGGAGCGCGCCCGGACGGTCGGCGGCAAGCCCGATCACCGCCACCACCCCGCGGCCCGTATGCATTGGCAGGAAGAGGCGCGATGCTTCGGGATGGGCCTCGCAATCCCGGCCCGCGGGGCGGTTGTTGGACCAGCACCAGCGGGCGGCGGCGAGATCGGCCTCGGGCAGGCGGGCTTCCGGCGGATAGCTCGCGGAGAGCACGGGTTCTCCGCCTCTGCCCAGCAGCAGAACGACCCTGACCTTCAGCATGAGGGCGATTTGATAGGCGGTCGCCCAGAGCAGGTCGTCGAGGGTGACGGCGGCGCTGAGCTTGCGGCTGAAGAGATAGAGTTGCTCGGTCTCTTGGGCGCGCTGGCGCGCGGCGATCGCCTGGCTGCGAACCCGGGAGGTGAGGTTGCTCACAATCACCGCCACGATCACGAAGGAGGCCATGGCGATCACGTTCTGCGGGTCGGCGATCGTGGTCGTGTAGAGCGGCGGCAGGAAGAAAAAATTGTAGGCGAAGACGCTGACGAGGCTGGCGAAGAGCGAGGGCCAGAGCCCATAGGCGATGGCGCTGCCCAGCACCGCGGTCAGGAAGACGAGCGCGATGTTGAGGCTCCCCAGATACTGCCGCAGGGCAAGGCCGAGCCCCAGCGTCAGCAGCACCATGACGGTCGTGCCCGCATAGGCCTTCCAGCCGGCTTCCTGGCGCCAGACGAAGGATGCGCCGACAGCCGCCATCAGGGCGTGCAGGGGCGTCGCCGGCGCCGTCTCTCCTGACGACGATCGGTCTTCCCTCGGAATCTGGATCGCTTCGTTCAACGCCTTCTCCTGTCGTCGCCTCGCATGCGTCGTCCGGTCGCGTTCTCGCCCATTTATATGCCCGCTTTATATTCCAACCCCGGCAAAGAAATGGAACGCTTAGCGGGTTGCCTATTCAATGAATCCCGCCGCCACGACGCGCGGCCCATCCAAGATTCGAGGTTCCATCCTTGTCGAGATTCGCAGCTTCCACCGGCCTTCGTGTCGAATATCTGATCCTCGTTGATCCCCAGCCTGCCGGCCCCGTGCTGGGATACTACAAAGACCGGCCGATCCCGGCCGCGGTCGTCGACTATTTCGGGCGCCACTATATCTATGCCGGTATAGCCCCGCGACGCCACAACGGACAGTATGACGTCGAGGCGCTTGCAATCGGCGAACGGCTGGTCGAGCCGGGGCTGGTCTACCGCTTCGAGGAGACGCACAAGAAGGTCGCCTGAGCGGCCGACTGGCCTCAATTCCCTCTACCCCGCAAAAACTACGACATATATTCGGCGTATATATCCGCCCCCCGCGCCAGCCATCGATTTTATATGGGCCCCCGCCCGAGGCTGTGATCCGGGAGCGGCCCCAGCTGGCCAGAGAATCGGCCGGCAAGGAGGATCCGCCCGAAGCGGGGGGATAAATGGCTGTTGCGGCTTCGACCAGTTCGACGATGTTGCGGGACGTCGACTGGAAACAGGTGGTCTTCGTTGCGGCTGGTGTTCCGGCCCTCGTGCTGTTCTCGATGGGCGGCATCTCGGCGACGGTCGGGGCGCCCGCCTGGCTCGTCTGGACCATCTCGGTCCTGTTCGGTTTCGCGCAGGCCTTCACCTATGCCGAGATCGCGGGCCTGCATCCCTCCAAGACCGGCGGTACGGCCGTGCATGGGGCGACCGCCTGGATCCGCTATAGCCGCATCCTGGCGCCGCTGTCCTTGTGGTCCAACTGGCTCGCCTGGACGCCGGTGCTGGCGATCGGGACGGGACTCGGCGCCGGCTATCTGCTGTCGATCTTCTACGATCCCAGCTCGCCAGTGCTGAGCTGGCAGCTCACGATCATCGATCTCGGCTTCATCTCCAGCGGGCTTTCGCTGCGCATCAATGCGACCTTCTTCCTGGGCGCTGCGATCATGCTGGTGGTCTTCGCCATCCAGCATCGCGGCATCCTGCGCACGGCGCAGATCCAGACATTGCTGACCATCGCCTCGCTCCTGCCGCTCTTCATCGTCTGCATCATTCCGCTGCTGCAGGGCAGCGTCCATGCGGAGAACTTCACGCCCTTCACGCCGCTGGCCACCGACAATGGCAAGGTGGTGGCCGGGGCCTGGGACAAGGGCGGCATCCTTCTCTTCCTCGGCGGCCTCTTCATCGCCGCCTGGTCCGCCTACGCCTTCGAAACCTCGGTCTGCTACATGAGCGAGTTCAAGAATCCCGGCCGCGACATGCCGCGGGCCATCATCGTCTCGGGCCTGATCTGCATCGTCGCCTATGTCACCGTGCCGGTCGTCTTCCAGGGCGTGCTGGGCACGCAGAAGATGCTCGACCCCGGCATCTATGACGGCTCGGGCATGGGTCTTGCCTTGGCCCAGATGGTTCAGGGCGGGCATGTGGTCACGACGATCCTCGTGATCCTGCTCTTCTTCAGCCTGATCCTCGCCATCATGACGGCAATGGCGGGCTCCTCGCGCACCCTCAGCCAGGGCGGGCAGGACGGCTGGCTGCCGAAATACCTCGCCCATGTGAACAGCCACGGCGCGCCCACCCGGGCGATGTGGACCGATCTCGCTTTCAATCTCATCTTGTTGGCGATGTCGAACTACCTGTTCGTGCTCGCCGTTTCGAACTGCAACTATCTGATCTTCAATTTCCTCAATCTCAATGCCGGCTGGATCCACCGGATCGACAATCCCGATGTCCGGCGGCCCTGGCGCTGCCCCAACTGGCTGCTGGGCCTGGGCGCGGTGCTCGCCTATGTCAACGCCTTCCTGCTGGGGGCCGGCGCCAATGTCTGGGGGCCGCATACTTTCGAATCGGGCTTCGTCTCAGCGGCGCTGATCGTCCCCATCTTCCTTTACCGCCACTATGTGGTCGATCGCGGCGTCTTTCCCCAGCACATGTACCAGGACCTTCTGCTCGACGGAGAGACGGCGCTGGGTCCGAGGCGGGCAGGTTTCCTGCCTTATCTCGCGCTCGCCGGCGGTATCGCCGCCTGTTTTGCGGGCTACGCGATCTTCTGGTTGTGGCCATAGTCCATGTCGAAGGCGATCCAATCATGAATGCTCAGGAATTCCGCGACGGCCTCGCCCGGCTCGGCCTCTCCCAGGCTGAAGCGGCGCGGCTGCTGGGGGTGAAGCTGCGCACCGTACAACGTTGGGCCGCGGGCCGGCCGCTGGTCGGCGAGCCGGCCGCCCAGGCGCTGCGCGCTTGGCGGCGCCTTGCCGAGCAGGGCATTGCCTGGCGGCCCGACAGTGAGCCGGTGGAGGTGGAAGATCCCATTGCGGTCGCGGAGCATCGCCGCGCGGCCCTGGGGCTGGCGGTGCTTCTGCACCCGGTTTCCAGCCAGCGGGGCGGATGGCGCCGTCGGTGGCGCATCAATATCGAGCGCCACCGGGCGACGAGCCCGGCGATGGTGGTGCATTTCAATCGCCTCGCCGATGGCAGCTTCCTGCCGGCCAGCTACCGGCGGCTGGGAGGGCTCGGCGAGGCGCCCGGCGACCGGCTGCTGCTCGAGGAGGCGACGGCCGCCTTCCTGGAGGCCGCGGCGAGGCTCGAGGCCGTGAGCGCCGCTGCGGTGCGCGCAGCCGAGCCGGCGCGCCACCTGCCCCACCTCCAGGAGGTACCCGTCTGATGAGCGCCGGTGGTGAGGCCTTTCTGCCGCGGGATGCCTGGCCGGGGCCGGCATCGAATGGCGCCGAGGCTTCGGGACGCGACGCGTGGGGCCTGCTCGCCGCCGTCGAGGATCGGGTCTGGATCATCGATCCCCAGACGCTCTTTCGCCGTGGCCTGACACTTCTTCTGCGACAGTGGAATCCCCGCCTCGCCATTGCCGATGTGCCGGATATCGGCGCGGCTCTTTCGGGCATGGACCGCATGCCCGGCCTCGTCCTGGTGGATGCCTCCGCGGCCGGCCAGAGCCACTTCACCGGGCTCGTTCGGCTTCTCGCCCAGTCACGGACGGCGCCCGTGGTTCTGCTGGCAGACGATGTCGATTGGAAGACCGCGGCGAAGGCGGTCGAGCTTGGCGCGCGGGGCTATGTGCCGAAATCGGCCAGCGAGGAGGTTCTGCGCCATGCGCTGGGCCTCGTCCTCTCCGGCGAGGCCTATCTGCCCCGCGGCGTGCTGACGCGGTGGACCGAGCGCCGGCAGGAGCCGGGGCCCCCCGGCGGCCGCGGCGCGAGCGCTCTCTACCGGCTGACGCCGCGCCAGTGCGAGGTGCTGTCTCAGCTCACACTCGGGCTTTCGAACAAGGAGATCGCGCGTGCTCTCGGCCTCCTCGAGAGCACGGTCAAGGTCCATGTAAAGACTATCCTGAAGAAGCTCGCTGCCTCCAACCGGACCCAGGCCGCCATGATGGCCCTCGATCTGGGCCTCGCGCACCGCACCGCGGACTCACTACCCCGCAAGTGGTAATCCCTACCCCCCTTGGGGCGTAGACATCCTGCGACGGCCTGCCGCAGTGTTTCCAACGGGTAATAGGAGTTTCGAATCAGGAAACAAACCTCGCGACGGCGAGGAAAAAATATCCATGCTGCGGCTCTCGCCTGCAAGCCTGGGCAAGGGAAGACGGTTCGGGAGGATATCGATGACAAGTGATCCGTCGAACCAATGTCCGGCATCGTCTTCGAGCGTCCCCCTGTAGCTCATTCAGCCCAGCAAATTATGGGCCTTT
>DATBBO010000118.1:0-2968 GCA_036270995.1 Dongiaceae bacterium
AAGATCACCGCGGCGATCAGCATCACCCCCAGCGTCGTCTGGCTGGAAGAGGCATCCCAGACCGTGAGGCTGCTACGGGGATCGAGGGAGGAGGGCAGGATGAAGGGGAACATGCTGACCCCCGCCGTCGCCACCACCCCGGCGACGCTGAAGGCGCTGGCGACCCAGGCCAGCCCGTCGCGCCGGCCGCCGCGGGTGAAGGCCGCCGCCAGCAGCGCGCCGAGCACGGCGACGAGCGGCGCCAGCATGGTCAAGGGATAGGCGCTGTAATTGGCGAGCCAGGCGCCGGGCGCTGCCTCCGCCGTCTTGCCCAGGGGGTTGGAGGGGCCGTCGAGGACGAGGGCGCTGGTGATGCGATAGCCCATGCTGTTTCCCGTCCATAGCCCGGCGAGGACGAAAAGCAGGATCAGCAGGAAGGAAGCCAGGAAGGCGGTCTGGCGGGCCCGCCCGGCCACCGGCTCCTCGGCCTTGGCCGCGAGCCAGGCCCCGCCGTGCATCACCAGCATGGTGACGGAAACCAGGCCGCAGAGCAGCGCATAGGGGTTGAGAAGCCCGATCAGCCCGCCCTCATAGGTAAGGCGCAGGGTCTCGTCGAAGCGGAAGGGCACGCCGCGCAGCGCATTGCCCACCGCCACCCCGAAGATGAGCGCCGGCACGAAGCCGCCGAGGAAGAGCAGCCAATCCCAGGTCCCGCGCCAGCGCGCCCCCGGCATCTTGCTGCGGAATTTGAAGCCCACCGGCCGCAGGATCAGCGAGGCGAGCACCAGGAACATGGCGAGGTAGAAGCCGGAAAAGGCGGTCGCATAGACGAAGGGCCAGGCGGCGAAGATGGCGCCGGCGCCGAGGATGAGCCAGACCTGAGTGCCCTCCCAGACCGGGCCTACCGTATTGATGACGATCCGCCGCTCGGTGTCGGTGTGGGCGATGAAGGGAAGCAGGATGCCGGTGCCGAGATCGAAACCGTCCATGACGGCAAAGCCGATCAGCAGCACGCCCAGCAGCAACCACCAGAGCAGCCGGAGAGTCTCATAATCCAGGAGATGCATGGCGCGCTCCTTATTCCGCCGGCCGCGAGCCGGGATAGCGCGACGGACCGGGTTTGAGCTGCGCCGTCGCCACCGCCTTCGGCCCGCTGCCGTGCAGCCCGTCGGGACCGATCCGGATGTATTTCAGCATCAGGTAGAGCTCGACCACGGCGAGGGTCGTGTAGAAGACCACGAAGCCCGCGAGGCTGAATCCCACCTCGCCGGGCGTGATGCTGGAGACGGAGAGGAAGGTCGGCAGCACGCCGTCGATCGACCAGGGCTGGCGGCCGTTTTCGGCGACGAACCAGCCGAGCTCCATGCTGATCCAGGGCGCGGGCAGAAGCAGCAGCGCCGATCGCAGGAACCAGCGGTAGCGGTCGAGGCGGCGCACCACCGAGAGCCAGAAGGCGAAGGCGAAGAAGGCGATGAAGAGCAGGCCGAAGCCGACCATGATCCGGAAGGCCCAGAAGAGGGCCGCCACATGCGGCACGGTGCTCCAGGCCGCCTGCTGGATCTGCGCCGGCGTGGCATCGGTGACATTGTCGGTGAAGCGCTTCAGCAGCAGGGCATAGCCGAGATCGCCGACATGGGCGTCGAAATCGGCCCGGGCCGCGCTGTCGGCGGGATCGGTGCGGATCTTGGCCAGCGCCCCATAGGCGATCATGCCGCTCTGGATGCGCCTGGCGGCATCGGCCACGAGATCGTTGATGCCGGGAATCACCGTATCGATGGAGCGGGTGGCGATCAGCCCGAGCACCCAGGGAATCTTGATGGCGTAGCGGGTCGTGCGGCCCTTGATGTCGGGGATGCCGACCACGGTGATGGCGGCGGGCGCGGGCTCCGTGGTCCACATCGCCTCGATGGCGGCGATCTTCATCTTCTGGTTCTCGCCGGCGAGATAGCCGCTCTCATCCCCCAGCACCACGACCGACAGCGCCGAGGCGAGGCCGAAGCTCGCCGCCACGGTCATCGAGCGCTTGGCGAAGCCCGGATTGCGGCCCCGGAGCAGGAACCAGGCGCTGATCGCCATGACGAACACCGATCCCGTGACATAGCCGGCGCTCACGGTGTGCACGAACTTGGCCTGGGCCACGGGGTTGAAGACGAGATCGGTGAAGGAGGTGAGCTCCATCCGCATCGTCGCGGGGTTGAACCTCGCCCCGACGGGATATTGCATCCAGCCATTGGCGATCAGGATCCAGAGCGCCGAGAGATTGGTGGCGAGGGCCACCAGCCAGGTGACGACGAGATGGCCGATCTTGGACAGCCGGTCCCAGCCGAAGAAGAACAGCCCGACGAAGGTGGCCTCGAGGAAGAAGGCCATGGCGCCCTCGATCGCCAGCGGCGCGCCGAAAATGTCGCCGACATAATGGGAATAGTAGGCCCAGTTGGTGCCGAACTGGAATTCCATGGTGATGCCGGTGGCGACACCCATGGCGAAATTGATGCCAAAGAGCAGGCCCCAGTATTTCGTCATGTCGCGCCAGATCTTCCGGCCGGTCATGACATAGACGCTCTCCATCACCGCCAGCAGCACCGACAGCCCGATCGTCAGCGGCACGAAGAGGAAGTGGTACATGGCCGTCAGCGCGAATTGCAGGCGCGACAGCTCCATGGCAATCGTGCTGATCACTTCGGACCCCCGTTCTGCTGGAAATGCGCGGCGACTGTCTCGGCGGTGATGATCGGCCGGTCGGCCGGGGCGAAGAACAGGGCGTAGAGCACGCCGATAGCCACGACCTTCAGGAGGAGGACGGCGGAGATCTCCCGCCAATAACGTTTGATCGTGCGCTCTCGAGTCACCTGCCGCACCCCGATCTCGTGAGCATTGACGCGGCCATATTAGACCCGGCGGAAGATTAATGAAGCATGTTTCCCGCCGCGCGACATTGGGCCGCAAATGCTCGCCCGCGGGCGCAGGCCTCACTCTCTCCACCGTCATG
>DATBBO010000119.1:0-7724 GCA_036270995.1 Dongiaceae bacterium
CTGCCTCCGCGTGAAGCCGCGACCACTGCAGCGGCCGACTTGATTGTATCCAGAATTTCACAATGCCAAATCTCAGTCAAATCTGTAATCTTGGTTCGGGGCTTTCCCGCCATCAGAGCAGGTCATGGCCGACACCGCGGCGCTCTCCATCGCCGAGACCATCCGCCAGAGCCTGGCGCGGCTGACGCCGAACGAGCGCCGGCCGGCGCTGGCCCTGCTGGCCAATTATCCGGTCCCGGGACTGGAGCCGGTGGCGCAATTCGCGCGCCGCTCTGGCGTCAGCGGCCCGACCATTCTGCGCCTCGTGGCCAAGCTCGGCTTTCCCAGCTATCCCGATTTCCAGAAGGCGCTGCGCGACGAGCTGGAGCTGCGCCTGCAGACGCCGCTCGCCAAGGCAGCGCACCCGGATGAGAGATCGCCGGGGCCGGCGCGCGACTTCATCGCCAGCTATGGCCGCGCCATGATCGCCAATGTGGAGCGCTCGCTGGCCGAGGTGCCGCGCCCGGCCTTCGAGGCGGCGGTGGAGCTGCTTGCCGACCGGCGCCGCCGCGTGCTGCTCATCGGCGGGCGCTTCACCGGCAGCGTGGCGCTCCAGTTCTACCTCCATCTGCGCGAGCTCCGGCCGCGGGTGCAGCTGGTGAGCGGCCAGACCGCGACTTGGGTTGAGCATCTGCTCGATATCGGGCGCCAGGATCTCCTGGTGGTCTACGACATCCGGCGCTATCAGGAGGATGTCGTGCGCTTCGCCCGCCAGGCGGCAGGCCTCGGGGCCGCGGTGATACTGTTCACGGATCAATGGCTCTCGCCCATCGCTGCCATCGCCCGCCATGTCTTCGCGCTGCGCACCAGCATGCCCTCGAGCTGGGAATCCTTCGCTGCCCTCTCCGCCTTGACCGAGGCCATGGTGGTGCGCATCCATGAGCGCCGCTGGGGCGAGGCGAAGCAGCGCATGGAGCGGCTCGAGACCATGCGCGGCCGGCTGAATCCCCAATGAATTTCATGGACGAGGGACCCAGAGGCGAATGATGAATCGCGAACCGCTGGTCATGGTCTGCACCTGCGAGATGGCGGGCCGGGTGCGGGGCAAGGGCTTTCCGCTGAAGGACCTGCCGGACCGGCTGATCAAGGGCGTGGGCTGGGTTCCGACCAACAGCATGATCAACTGCTTCGGGATCATCGGCGACACGCCTTTCGGGGCCACCGGCGATCTGATCCTGGTGCCGGATGCGGAGACTGCGGTCCGAGTGCGCTTCGACGACGATAGCGCGATGGAGCATTTCTATCTCGGCGACATCAGGGAGACCGATGGGACGCCGTGGGTCTGCTGCCCGCGCGATTTCCTGCGTCGCGGTCTCGCCGCCCTGGAGAAGGAGGCGGGCTATCGCCTATTTGCCGCCTTCGAGCAGGAATTCGTCTATACCGGGGTCGAGGAGATGCCGGGGGCCTCCTATAGCCTCGATGCCTATCGACGCCAGGGCCTGTTCGGCGAGATCTTCACCGCGGCGCTGCGCCAGGCGGGGGTGGTGCCGGATTCTTTCCTGGCGGAATACGGCGCCCGCCAATACGAGGTGACCTGCCAGCCGGCGACGGGGCTGCGCGTCGCCGACGATGCCATCGTCATGCGCGAGATCGCCCGCTCCACCGCTCAGCGCCTCGGGGCGCGGGCGATCTTCTCGCCGATCCTCGATCCCAAGGGCGTGGGCAACGGCGTCCACATCCATATGAGCTTCCGCGATGCCGAGGGGACGCCGGTGATGCAGGATGGGGCCGGTGCCTATGGGCTGGCGGGGCCGACCCGCGCCTTCATGGCCGGCGTGCTGAAGTTCCTGCCGGCGATCTGCGCCGTTACTGCGCCTTCGACGATCTCCTATATCCGCCTCACGCCCAATCGCTGGGCGCCGACCTATGCCTATATCGCCGATCGCGACCGGGAGGCCTCTTTGCGCATCTGCCCGGTGCTGACGGTGCCCGGCGCCGATCCGGCGCGCCAGTTCAACATCGAGTTCCGCCCGGCCGATGCAGCGGCGAGCCCCTATCTGGCGCTGGGCGCGGTGATCCATGCAGGAGTCGAGGGCATCCGCCAGAAGCTCGATCTGCCGGCGCCCCGCGATGTCGCGCATATGAGCGAGGCCGAGCGCGCCGAGGCCGGCATCCGCCCGCTGCCCCATTCGCTGGGTGAAGCGCTGGATCTGCTGGAGGCGACGCCCGAGGCGAAGGCCTGGTTCGGGCCGGTCGCCCTCGACGCCTATCTCCGCCACAAGCGGGCCGAGATCCGCTGCCTCGAAGGTCTCGACCCCGCGGCCCAATGCGCCCGCTACGCGCTCACCTATTGAGGATGATCCAGCGATGAAGCTTCAGCGCGAGCTCCTGGCCGAGGACGAGCCTCTGCCCTTCGCGATCGAGCATGAACGCGGCGCCTCGCGTTTTTTCCTGACCTGCGATCATGGCGGCCGGCGCCTGCCGAGGAAGCTCGGCGATCTCGGCCTGCCGCAAGCCGAACTCGAGCGCCATATCGCCTGGGATATCGGTGCCGCCGCCGTGACCAGCCATCTGGCCGATGCGCTCGATGCCTTCGCCATCCGCCAGATCTATTCGCGCCTGGTGATCGATGCTAATCGCGATCCCTCGGTCGAGAGCTCCATCGTCATGCTCAGCGAGCTGACCGAGATCCCCGGCAATCTGAGGCTGAGCGAAGCCCAGCGCGCGGCACGGGTGCGCGAGATCCTGATGCCCTATCACGACCGGATCGTGGCCGAGCTCGACCGGCGCCAGGCCGCGGGCCGGCCTACGGTGCTGATCGCCATGCACAGCTTCACCCCCGTATTCAAGGGGGTCGCGCGGCCCTGGCAGATCGGCGTGCTCTACAATCGCGATCCGCGCTTTGCCCACGCATTGAAGGCGCTGCTGGAGGCCGAGGGGGATCTCACCGTGGGCGACAACGAGCCTTACGAGGTGGGCGATCTCACCGACTACACGATCCCCGTCCATGGCGAACGCCGCGGCATCCCCCATGTGGAGATCGAGATCCGCCAGGACCTGATCGCCGACGCCGCCGGCCAGCGCGCCTGGGCGGATCGCCTGGCGCGCCTCCTGCCCGAGGCCTGGCGCCGGCTCGCGGCCGCCGCAGCCTGAGCGACCTTCCTTCGACATCCGGAGACGAGACCATGCCCCAAGCCAAGCCCCATCCCTCGACCCGCGACCTCCCGGTCGAGATCGCCCATACGACGCTGCTCTTCATCGATATCCAGAACTTCTGCGCCACGCCCAAGGGCGCCGAGTTCAAGGATCTCGCCCCGGCCGAGCTCGAGGCCAAGCACGGCTATTTCTTCCGGCAGCTGGAGAAGGTGGTCGTGCCGAACATGCAGCGCCTCCAGGCCGGCTGCCGCAAGGTCGGCGTCGAGGTGATGTACACCCTGATCCGCAACCTGACCCGCGACGGGCGCGACCGCAGCCTCGACTACAAGATCACCGGCTTCAATGTGCCGCCGGATTCCTGGGACGGCCGGGTGATCGATGCGCTTGCGCCAACGGAGGACGAGATGGTGATCCCCAAGACCTCCTCCAATGTCTTCGTCTCCACCAATATCGACTACATCCTGCGCAATCTGGAGACGCGCTATCTGGTCATCAGCGGCGTGGTCACCGATCAATGTGTCGAGGGCGCGGTGCGCGATGCCTGCGATCTCGGCTATCTCGTGACCCTCGTCACCGATGCCTGCGCCACCGGCACCCAGGAGCGCCACGACAATTCGCTTCGCGCCATCCGCGGCTATTGCCGCCAGCGCACCACCGCGGAATTCCTGAAGGAGATCGGGGCTTAATTTTCGCCACTCTTCTTTCGTCATCCCGGCGATAGCCGGGGTGACGACAAGAGAACGCCCTATGGCAGCGCCTTCGTCTCTCGCAGCTTCGCCGCGAGCCACACCGAGCCCTCGGCGGTGAGATGGGCGATGTCGAACTGGAGAGGGATGCCGGGTGCTGCGAAGGTGGTGCAGTCATCGCCTTGGCAGAGAATCTCCAGAAGCGAGATATAGCCGGCCCCCTTCGCCGCCGCGAGCGCGCGCAGCTTCGCGTCGAGCCCGTCGAGCCTGAAGCGGTGGCGGCCGACCAGCCCGGGATCCTTGTCGCGCAGCGAGAGGAAGAGGAGGCGCGGCAGCACCTCGCCATAGATAACGATGGGCCCGATGACGATGGCATGGATGCCATGGGCTCTGGCCCAGTCCAGGGTCTCGCCCAGCGGCGCCAGATCCTCCTCGTTCCAGGTGCTGGCCAGGATCAGCCTGTCGATCTTGTTGTGGATCAGGAAATCCTCGAAGACCCGGCGCATCAGCCGGCGGCAATAGGGCTCGGCCGTCGGGGGCTGGGTCAGGAAGGGCTTGCAGAAGGGCGAGGTCGCCTGGAGGAAGTCGATCTCCGGGAAGGCCGTTGCCAGTCCATGCCAGAGATGGGCTGCATGGCTGTCGCCCAGCAGGAGATCGCTCGGCCGCTTGCCATCCTCTCTGAGGCACCCGTCGGCGTTGAAGCGCCCGAAGGCCAGGCCCGAATCGAGGAAGCAGCTTCCCGTGCGGAAATAGCCTTTGACCTGCTGCTCGTAGTCGAGATAGCGCGCCACGGAAATGGCCTCCGGCGAAAAGCGCCCGGGAAGGCCGCCGGTGAGGACGGCGCTGAGTCCGAAAATCGCGAGGACCGCCGCGCCGGCCGCGGCCTGGCGGAACAGCCGTGCCCGCGTCGGCCGCGAGGACCCGCGGCGAAAAGGTGTCTCGACATAGCGCCAGGAGAGGATCGCCAGGATGAAGGAGGCGACGACCGCGATGATCTTCTGCGGCGAGGATTGGTGGATCGAGGTGCCGAGCCCCGACATGATCAGGAACACGATCACCGGCCAATGCCAGAGATAGAGCGAGTAGGAGATCTTGCCGATGAAGGTGAGGGGCCGCCACGACAGGAGGCGCGCGACATGGGAATCGCCCGAGCGCCCGGCGGCGATGACGAGCGCGGTGCCGGCGCAGGGCGGCAGTGCCGCCAGTCCGGGAAAGGGGGTCATGACGCTATAGGCTGCTGTCGGCACCAGGATCATCAGCAGGCCGGCCAAGGCGGCGCCGTTGCGCCACGGGGCTGCCTTCGGCACCGGCAGAAGCCCCTGGGCCACCAGCGTTCCCAGCAGCAGCTCCCAGGCGCGGGTCCAGGGCAGGAAGAAGGCGTCCTCCTGGGCCACACGCACCTGGCGCACCGCCAGCGCGAAGGAGAGGAGCGTGACCGCAAGGGTGATGAGCGTCACCCGTTTCGGCCAGAACCGGTGCAGCAGGACCAGGAAGATCGGCAGAAAGACATAGAACTGCTCCTCGATCGCCAGCGACCAGGTGTGGAGCAGGGGCGTGTCGTAGGCTGGTGAGGCGAAATAGCCGGTATGGATAAGGAAATAGAAATTGGAGGCCGAGAAGGTCGCCGCGAGCATGGATTCGCCATAGCTCGCGAGCTCGCCCGGCAGCAGCAGGAGATAGGCGGGAATCGAGAGCAGCAGGAGGAGGGCGGCGAGTGCCGGAAAGATGCGGCGCACGCGCCGCTCGTAGAATCCGATGAAGGAAAAGCGCCGGCCGCCGATCTCCTCGAGAATGATGCCGCCGATCAGATAGCCCGAGATGACGAAGAAGACATCGACACCGATATAGCCGCCGGGAAAGGCCGTGAACTGGATGTGGAAGGCGAGGACCGACAGCACCGCGACGGCGCGCAGGCCGTCGATGTCGCTGCGATAGGGGCCGCTCACTCAGCAGCTCATGAGGCAGGAAGGCGGGCGGCGCTCACGCCTTGGGCGCGTATTTCGCCAGGATCCGCTGCAGGGTCCGGCGATGCATGCGCAGCCGTCGCGCCGTCTCCGAGACATTGTGATCGCACTGCTCGTAGACCCGCTGGATATGCTCCCAGCGTACGCGATCGGCCGTCATGGGCTGCTCCGGCGGCGGAGGCAGGGGCCGGCAGGTGGCGAGCAGAGCTGCCTGAATCGCATCGGCATCGGTGGGCTTGGCGAGATAGTCGACGGCGCCGGTCTTCACTGCGGCCACGGCGGTGGCGATATTGGCATAGCCGGTGAGGACGACGACCCGGGCATCGGCCCGCACCTCGCGCAGGACCTTCACGACCTCGAGCCCATTGCCATCGGCGAGCTTCAGATCGACCACGGCATAGGCCGGCGGCTTGGCGCGGGCCGCTTCGATGCCGGCGGCCACGCTCTCGGCCGCCACCACGGCGAAGCCGCGTTTCTCCATGGCGAGCGCAAGGCGCTGGCGGAATGGCGCGTCGTCGTCGACGATCAGAAGGCTCTTGTCCTCGCTCATTCTATGTCTTCCCGATCCCCTTCCGCGTCGAAGCCGAGACGCCCCTCCTTCAGCCGGGCGGCATCCCAACTTACCACGGCCTCGCTGCCGCCGGTCGGCCTGTTGCTGAAGCTGAGGCGGGCCCCGGTCCGCTCCAGCAAGGTCACGGCGATGAAGACCCCGAGCCCCATATGCTCGCCCTGGCTGCGCCGGCCGACACCGCCGGTGGAAATGTAGGGCGTGCCGAGCTGATCGAGCAAGACGGGGTCGAATCCCGGCCCGTCATCCATAATGGCGACCTCGACTCTCTCGGGCGTGGCGGCAAGCCGGACCAGCACCTCGCCGCGGGCGAACTCGAAGGCGTTCTGCAGCAGCGTTCCGAGGCCGTGGGAGACCTCGGGGCTGGGCGGCAGCGGGGGCAAGTCTCCGGAGCTCTCGATGCGGAAATCGACCGTGCGGCGCCGGTAGGGGGCGGCGGCGGTCTCGATGATCGCGGCAAGCGGCAGGGGGCCGAAGGGCCGGTCTTCCGGCCCGCCGCTGCCGGGCCGGGTGGCGAGCTCGGCCAGGATGTCGCGGCAGCGCTTGGCCTCGCTCTGCAGCAGCGCGACATCGCCGCTGATCGGGCTCTCCTTCGGCAGGTCGCGGGCGATCTCATGGGCGACGAGGGCGATGGTGCCCAAGGGCGTGCCCAGCTCATGGGCCGCGGCCGCGGCGAGCGCCCCCACGGCCGAGAGGCGGCGCTCGCGGTCGAGCGCCATCTGGGTCGCCGAAAGGGCATCGGACATGCGCCGCGCCTCCTCCGCTACGCTGGAGACATAGGCGGCGATGAAGACCACCGCTGTTCCCAGCGCCAGGCTGAGGCCGAGGATGAACAGGGAATCGAGCCGGAAGGTGCCGTCGGGCCAGGGCAGGGGCTGATGGACATAGGCGAGCAGCGCCAGGATCGCCAGCGCCAGGATCGAGAGCGAGATGGTGCTGCGCCGGGAGAGCACCGTCGCCGAGACGGTGACCGGCGCCAGGATCAGCACGGCGAAGGGATTGCCGAGGCCCCCGGTGAGATAGAGCAATGCTGCGAGCTGTGCCATGTCATAGCCGAGCTGGAGGGCGGCCATGCGGTCGCTGAGAAGCGTCGAGCCGCGGCGCCGCCCGGCGAGGACGAGATTGAGACCGGCCGAGGCGGCCACCGCCACCACGGCGCCCTCGATGGGGAGCGGAAATCCCAGGCCATAGCGCACGATCGCGAGTGCCGCCACCTGGCCGGCGATGGCGATCCAGCGCACGGTGATGAGGGTCCTGAGCCGGACCCGCCCGCCGCGGGCAAGCGCCGGGACGGGAGGTGAATCGACGGTCATGGCCCCCATAGGAGGGCGAGACGCGCTTTCAGGCAAGCGCGCGAAAAGGGCTGGCGCC
>DATBBO010000120.1:0-3000 GCA_036270995.1 Dongiaceae bacterium
CAGGGCGTCGGCATAGGTGCTCTTGAGCTTGGAGAGCTGGCGCCAGTCGAGGACCCGGGCAGGGAGATCGTGGCCCTGGGCCGCGAGCTCCTCCAACACATCGGCGCCGGTGGCGTAGGCGCCGGTCTTGCCCTTCTTGCCGCCGCCGAGGCTCATCTCGTCGAACAGCACCTCGCCCAGCTGCTTGGGCGAGCCGATATTGAAGGGCCGGCCGGCGAGCTTGTGGATCCGGCCCTCGAGCTCCGCCAGGCGCTGGCCGAAATCATTGGAGAGGCGCCGCAGCTCCGCGGCGTCGGCCTTGACCCCCACCCGCTCCATCTCGGCGATCACCGGGATCAGGGGCCGGTCGATGGTTTCGTAGACCGTGAGGAGCCTCTCGGCCAGGAGGCGCGGCTTCAGGCTGCGATGGAGCTGGAGGGTCACGTCCGCATCCTCCGCCGCATAGCCGCAGGCCTTGTCCAGCGGCACGCGGTCGAAGGTTGTCCGGGCCTTGCCCGTACCGGTGACTTCGCCAAGGCTCACAGGCTTGCGGCCGAGATGGATCTCGGACAGCTCGTCGGTCTCGTGACCATGGGCGCCGCCATCGAGGACATAGGAAATCAGCATGCTGTCGTCGTGGCCGGCGATGGCGATGCCGTAGCCGGCCATGACCTTCATGTCCCGCTTGATGTTCTGGCCGATCTTGAGAACGCTGTCGTCCTCCAGCAGCGGCTTCAGCCGCGCCAGCGCATCGGCAAGCGCAATCTGGCCGGCGACCGGCGATGCCGCCCCCAGGAGGTCGCCGCCCTCGCCCTTGTGGCCGACCGGCACATAGCAGGCGACGCCAGGCTCCAGCGCCAGGGAGAAGCCGACGAGCTCGCCCTCGACGGCGTGAGTGTCGAAGGCGATGGCCCCACCTTTGCGAGCGCCGGCCATCCATTCGTCCAGTGCCGCGAGATCCTGCACCAGGACATAGGCATGGGCGCCGGTGCTTCCCGTCGGCGCGGGCGGGGTCTGCAGCGACGCCGCGGGGGGTGCCGCCGCCTCGGTCGCCTTCATCGCCTCGGAAGCGGGCCGCGCCAGCCGCGGCTCCCAACGGGCGAGGGTCGAGCGGAACTGGTTGTGGGTCAGGAAGGGCAGCAGCACATCGGCTCTGACCTCGCGCCTGGCGAAGCTCTCCAGGGGTGCCGGCACCGCTACATCGTCCCTGAGACGGACGAGATCGCGGCTGATACGGGCGAGCGAGGCATTTGCGATCAGGGCCTCGCGACGCTTCGGCTGCTTGATCTCCTCCGCCCGGTTCAGCAGCGTATCGAGATCGCCGAAGGTCGTGATCAGCTCCGCCGCCGTCTTGACGCCGATGCCAGGTACGCCCGGAACATTATCCGTGGAATCCCCCGCCAGGGCCTGGACGTCGACCACCTTCTCCGGCCCGACGCCGAACTTCTCCCGCACCTCGGCATCGCCGATCCGCCGATTCTTGATCGGATCGAGCATGGAGACATTGCCGCCGACGAGCTGCATCAGATCCTTGTCGGAGGAGACGATGGTGACGTGATCGCCCCGTGCGGCCGCCTGCTTCGCATATGTGGCGATCAGATCGTCGGCCTCATAGCCCTCGAGCTCGACGGCCGGCACGTTGCAGGCGAGCGTCGCCTCGCGGATCAGCGCGAATTGCGGCACCAGCTCCGGCGGTGGCGGGGGGCGGTGCGCCTTGTAATCCGCATACATCTGGTTGCGGAAGGATTTGTGGCCGGCATCGAAGATGACGGCGATGAACTCGGCGTCGGTATCCTCCACCAGCCGCAGCAGCATATTGGTGAAGCCATAGACCGCGTTGGTCGGCGTTCCGTCGCCGCGGGTCATCGGCGGCAGGGCATGGAAGGCGCGGAAGATGTAGCCCGAGCCGTCTACCAGATAGACGTCGTTCGGTTTGCTTGCCATGGCGCGAAGATGCCCGAGGGTAGTTCGAGAGTCGAGCGGAGCTAGGGGACCATATCGGAAGGGGTGCGGGCGGTGTCCAGGTCAGGCCGCATCTTTGCCGCAACAGGCGCGCCGGAGCGTGCCTGCCGGCTCGGTGCTCGCCTCGGCCCGCGCCTCGATCTTGGGCGCCGGCGCGGTGATGGCAAGGTCCTCGCCATAGAGCGTCTCGCTGCCGAAGGTGAAGAAGCTCTCCCAGGCCAGGCCCTCCGGATCGCGCACCCAGGCCTTGTCGGAGCGGGAATAGCAGCAATACGCCTCGCCCTTGTCATGGACCGTAGTGCCGGCGCTTTCCAGCCGACCGGCAAGCTCGGCCAGCTCCTCGCGGCTGTCGACCTGGATGCCCAGGTGATCGAGCCCATGGGCGGCACCCCGGGTCGAGATGGCGAAGTTCACCCGCGGATCTTCCAGAATCCATTTGGCGTAATCGGGTTTCAGCACCGTCGGCTCGGCGGCGAAAAGCGTCGAATAGAAGCAGACCGACTGGTCCAGATGCTTGACCGCGAGGTTCACATGCAGGCGCTTCATGTCGAGATCCTTTCCGCCGGAGCCGGGTGCCAAGTTCGCGCCAGAGTAGCAGGCCCGGCGCATCGGCGAAACGGCGGGCGGAGCGACCGCGCTTTAGATGGGCCGCTGGCGCTCGGCCCGGGGCGTGCGCACGAAGCGCTCGCGGTAGCATTTGGAGAAGTGCGAGGCCGAGACGAAACCGCAGGCGAGTGCCACGTCGAGCACCGTCATGTCCGTCTGCTGCAGAAGCTGGCGTGCCTTGTCGAGACGGAGATCGAGATAGAAGCGCGTCGGGGTGCGCCCGAGATATTTGCGGAACAGGCGCTCCAGCTGGCGCGAGGAGACCCGGATCGTGCGGGCGAGCTCCGACCGGCTGACCGGCTCCTCCAGATTCTCCTCCATGCGCCGGATGGCCGCGAGCAGCTTTGGATGGCGGATGCCGAGGCGCGCGGGCAGCGCCATGCGCTGGCGGTCGCGCTTGTCGCGGATGCGTTCATGGATGAACTGGTCCGAGACCGCCGAGGCAAGCGCGAA
>DATBBO010000121.1:0-3069 GCA_036270995.1 Dongiaceae bacterium
AGCGGACAGGCCTTCTCCATCCCCGCCGGCAGATCGCGGCGCCAGAGCATCGGACTCTCGAAGCTGCCCGGCACCGGCGAGAGATCGCGCGGTGTCAGCCTTCCGAGCCCGGCGGCGGCAAGGTCGCGGGCGATGCCCGCCACGCCGAGGCAATCGGCCCGGTCCGGCGTGACCTTGACGTCGATCATCGGATCGTCGAGGCCGAGGATTTGGGCGAAGGGCGTGCCGACCGTCGCGTCGTCGGGCAGCTCGACGATGCCCTCGTGATCCTCGCCCAGCCCCATCTCGCGCTTGGAGCAGAGCATGCCGTTGGATTCAACGCCGCGGATGACGCCGGCCTTGAGGTCCTGCCCCGTGCCGGGAATGCGGCTTCCGACCGGGGCGAAGACGCCCTTCATGCCGGTGCGCGCGTTGGGCGCGCCGCAGATCACCTGCACCTGGCCTTTGCCGGTCTCTACGATGCAGACCCTGAGCCGGTCGGCATTGGGATGCTGCTTCGCCTCGACCACATAGCCCACGGTGAAGGGGGCGAGATCCTTCGCCGGATCCTCGATGCCCTCGACCTCGAGGCCGAGCGCGGTCAGCTCGCGCGCGATATCGGCGATGGCGGCCTCGGTCGCCAGATGCTCCTTCAGCCAGGCAAGCGTCATCTTCATCGCGCGATCCCCCCGACCATGTTGGGAATATCCAGCGGCAGGAAGCCGTAATGGCGCAGCCACCGGAGGTCGGCGTCGTAGAAGGTCCTGAGATCGGGGATGCCGTATTTCAGCATGGCGATGCGCTCGATCCCCATGCCGAAGGCGAAGCCCTGATAGCGCGTGGGATCGATGCCGCCCATCTCCAGCACCTTGGGATGGACCATGCCGCAGCCGAGAATCTCGAGCCAGTCATTGCCGGCCCCGATGCGCAGCTCCCCGCCCGCGCGCGAGCAGCCGATATCGACCTCCGCCGAGGGCTCGGTGAAGGGGAAGAAGCTCGGGCGGAAGCGCACCGGCAGCTCGGCGATGCCGAAATAGGCGCGGCAGAAATCGATCAGGCAGCCCTTGAGATGGCCCATATGGGTGGTCTCGTCGACCACCAGCCCCTCGACCTGATGGAACATGGGCGAATGGGTCATGTCGCTGTCGAAGCGATAGGTGCGGCCCGGTGCGATGATGCGCATCGGCGGCTGATGCTTCTGCATATGGCGCACTTGCACCGGCGAGGTGTGGGTGCGCAGCACCAGCGGCGCGCCATCCACCTCCTGCGACAGATAGAAGGTGTCGTGCATCTGGCGCGCGGGATGGGCCGGCGGGATGTTGAGGGCGGTGAAGTTGTGATAGTCGTCCTCGATATCCGGCCCTTCGGCCACGGAGAATCCCATCTCGCCGAAGATGGCGACGATCTCGTCGATGGTCTGGCTGACCGGATGAATGCGGCCCTCGGCCTCGGGACGGGGCGGGAGCGTGACATCGAGGCGCTCCTCTGCCAGCCGCGCATCGAGTGCCGCGGTGGCGAGGTCTCCTTTGCGCGCTTCCAGTGCTGCGGTGACGGCCTCCTTGAGGGCGTTGAGGCGCTGGCCGGCCTCGCGCCGCTCCTCGGGGCCGATGCCGCCGAGGGTCTTCATGAACTGGGTGATCTCGCCCTTCTTGCCGAGAGCCTCGACCCGGACGCGCTCCAGATCCTCCAGCGAGGCCGCCCTCTCGGCGGCCCCCAGCCATTTGTCCCTGACCTCGTCCAGCTGCTGCATGATGTCCTGAATCCCAAAAGAAAAAGGGCCGGCTGATGCGGCCCCTTCGTCCGTCTGTCCTGTCCCGTGCCGCTAGCGGCTATGCGCCTCCGGGCACGGCCGCATCGGGGGCCGTACGGATATCGAAGCTTCGCCGCTAAATCGCTGCATGATCATGGGGGGCGACTATAGGGCAATCCTGGAAGGGGCGGCAATAGCCGGCAGGGGAGGCCGAATGCGCTCCCCTGCCGGGGACGGGCTACTTCGCGAGTGCCGCCTGGGCCTGCTTCACCAGGGCGTCGAAGGCGGCCGGGTCGCGGAAGGCGAGATCGGCGATCACCTTGCGGTCGAGCTCGATGCCCGCGCGCTTGATGCCGTTGATGAACTGGGAATAGGTCAGGCCGTGCTCGCGCACGCCGGCATTGATGCGCTGGATCCACAAGCCGCGGAAGGTCCGCTTCTTGTTGCGCCGGTCGCGATAGGCATAGCGCAGGCCCTTCTCGACCTTCTCGATGGCGATGCGGTAGTTCGTCGAGGCGCGGCCGCGATAGCCCGCCGCCTGCTCGACCATCTTCTTGTGCCGGGCGTGGGTGGTGACGCCCCGTTTGACTCGTGCCATGGGCTGTCCCTCCTTATCCGTTCGGCAGGAAGTATTTCTTGACGATCTTCGTATCCGCTTCCGACATCAGCTCCGGCCCGCGATGCTGGCGCTTCATCTTCTTGGGACGGCTGATCTGGCGGTGCCGGCGCTGCGAGGGATACATTTTCACCTTGCCGCTGCCGGTGAGCTTGAAGCGCTTTTTGGCGCCGCTCTTGGTCTTCATCTTGGGCGTTTCATGTTTCCTTGAGGTTTGGGTCGATCGATGAGGGACGGTTTGGGCATGCCCTGCCGTGGCCGTCTCCAGGTCCCGGTTATGGGAAGCGGCGGTTTATATAGATTGTGCCGAAGCTTGGCAACTTGCTTTTCCCCCTCGCCCCCCCACAGGGGGAGAGGGTCGGGGTGAAGGGTGGCTCGCTCGGTGCGGCGGACAGGACCCCCTCACCCTGCCTCTCCCCCCTTTAAGGGGGTGAGGGGCTTAAAGGACAGTGGGCGAGGATAAACGTCGGGCCGCGGCTCAGCGCGGGGCCAGCACCATGACCATCTGACGGCCTTCGAGGCGGGGGAACTGCTCCACCTTGGCGGCGGTGTCGAACTGGGTGCGCACGCGGTCGAGCACCTGGGCCCCCAGCTCCTGATGCACCATCTCGCGGCCACGGAAGCGCATGGTCACCTTGACCTTGTCGCCTTCCTCGAGGAAGCGCGCGACGGAGCGCATCTTGACGTCATAGTCATGCTCGTCGATGCCCGGACGCAGCTTGAT
>DATBBO010000122.1:0-4094 GCA_036270995.1 Dongiaceae bacterium
ATATGCGGCCCTTCAAAAAATCCCGGGCATCATGATTCACAAGGTGACGACGGGACAGACGGCCGTTGCTCGCATGCAGCAGGACAGGGACGTCTTCAAGGACCCGAAGGTCCGCAAGGCGATGCGCCTAGCAGTCAATTCGCAGAAAGTCCTTCAGCTTGCGTATCTCGGCCTCGGCGCTCCGGCCGAGCACCATCACGTGGCGCCGGTGCATCCCGACTATTACAAGTTGCCCTTCATGAAGCAGAACATCACCGAAGCCAAGATGCTGCTGGCGGAGGCTGGCAAGACGAACGGCTTCGAGGTGGTAATCTTCTGCAAGAAGGATCCGGATTGGGAAGCGATCGCCGTCCAGAATATGGTCAACATGTGGCGCGAGATCGGCGTCACGGTCAGGATGAACGTCCTGCCCTCGGCCCAGTATTGGGACCATTGGACGATCGAGGCCTTCGCCTTCACCAACTGGACCCATCGTCCCTTGGGCACCATGGTGCTCGACCTCGCCTATCGCACGGGCGTGCCCTGGAACGAGTCGCATTACTCCAACCCGAAGCTCGACGCCTTGCTGGATCAGGCGGACGCCACCCTCGATGTCGAGAAGCGCAAGCTCATCATGAAGCAGATCGAGGAGCTGATGCAGGAGGAGGGGCCCATCGTGCAGCCGCTCTGGCGCGCCGTCTTCACCGGCGTGAACAAGAAGGTCAAGGGCTTCAAGATGCATCCCACGAGCTATCTCTTCGCCGAGGAGTGGTCGCTCTAGGGCGATCCGGCAAAGGGAGATCGATACCTTGGCGGGCGCCTTCGGGCGCCCGCCGTCTTTCCCGGCGCAAAATCGCCGGTCGCCGCCAGGAACTTCTTGAACCCCCGGCGGAATGTGTGTTTGCTAATTCCTAACAGGGGGCTGGTCGAAGGTCAGGAAGACCGCGGCCGCCGGGACCGGCGAGCGGGCGGTCCAATACAATGCGGCGGATCAACCGCCGACAGTCGGACGGAGAGGCGATGCTGAAGTTCTTCGTCAAGCGATTCGGCTATCTGCTCCTGACCATGCTCGCGGTGTCTCTGATCATTTTCGTGGTCAACGAGTATTCGCCGGGTCAGGTCACCCGCAAGATCCTGGGGCCGTTTGCGACCCAGAACGAGGTCGATCTCCTGACGGTCAAGATGGGCCTCGATCGCCCGATCATCATCCGCTACATCCAATGGCTGGGTCAGATCCTCCGCGGTGATCTGGGGAAATCGACGCTTTGGGGCGCCCCGGTCAACTCCATCATCTGGGACCGGCTGCTCAACACCTCGATCATCGCCTCTCTCGCCTTCGCCGTCATCGTGCCGGCCTCCATCATCTTCGGCGTCGCTGCCGGCATGCGCGAGGGCTCCCGCCTCGACCGGACGATCTCGCTCGCCAGCATCGTGACCACCTCGGTCCCGGAGTTCGCCTCGGGCGTCTTTCTGCAGAGCGTCTTCGTCATCTGGCTGGGCCTGCTGCCCGGAACCTCGCCGCTGGATGCCAGCGGGGGCTGGTCCATCGCGTCCCAGCTCGTGCTGCCCGTGGCGGTCATGGTGCTCTATGACCTGGGATATGTGGTGCGCATGGTCCGGGCCTCCATGGTCGAGACCATGACCCGGCCCTTCATCCGCACGGCGGTGCTGAAGGGGTTGAGCTTCCGCAACGTCATCATGAAGCATGCGATCCGCAATGCGATGATCGGACCTTTCACCGTCATCTTGCTGCAGATCAACTACCTGGTGACCGGTGTGGTCGTCGTCGAGGCCGTGGTGGGCTATCCGGGCTTCGGACGCATGATGCTGGATGCCGCGCTCAACAAGGACATCGCGGTGATCGAGGCCGGCTCTATGTTCGCGGTCTTCGTCACCGTGTCGACCCAGATCATCGGCGATTTCGGCTACATGCTGTTGAACCCGCGCATTCGCTTCGCCTGAGCGGGGAGGGAGAGGGAATGGCCGCCATCACCATGGGCAAGAAGCAGGATGGCTTCCTGCTCCGGCTTTTGAAGCGGATCGCGCTGCTCCGGGAATCGCCCGTCGGCATGATCGGCGCTGCCCTGGTGCTGTTCTGGATCCTGGTGGCCATATTCGCGCCCCTCATCGCGCCTTACGATCCGAACGAGAACTACATGGACGACTATGGCAACTGGGGTCCCTCGGCCGCCTTCTGGCTGGGCCGGGACAATCAGGGCCGCGACATCCTTTCGCGCCTCATCTGGGGCTCGCGGATCGTGCTCACCGTCGGCCCGATCGCGACCTTCTGCGCCTATGTCGTGGGCTGCACCATGGGCCTCTTGGCCGGCTACTATCGGGGCTGGGTCGATGTCGTCGTCAGCCGGATCTCGGACATCATCCTCTCCTTCCCGGTGATCATCCTCTATTTGATCATCATCTCCCAGTTCGGCCCCTCGGCCTTCAACATCATCGTGGCCGTCACCTTCATCGCCTCGCCCCAGGTCTCCCGCATCGTGCGCAGCCTGACGCTGGAGCTGCGCGAGCGCGACTATGTGGCCGCCGCCAAGATGCGGGGGGAATCCGCCATCTACATCATGCTGGTGGAGATCCTGCCCAATGCGCGCGGACCGCTCATCGTCGATGCCTGCCTGCGCATGGGCTATACCACCATCGCCATCGGCGTCCTCGGCTTCCTCGGCCTCGGTTTGCCGCCGCCCGATCCCGACTGGGGCGGGATGGTCAAGGACACCTACACGATGATGTCCACCGACCCCCATATGTCGCTGTTCCCCTGCGCGGCCATCAGCTCCCTCGTCGTCGGATTCAATCTCCTCGCCGACGGCCTGCGCGAGATCAGCATGAGGGATTGACGGCATGCCCCCGGTCCTCGAGCTCGAGAACGCGCGCATCTCCTACTTCACCCGGGCCGGTGAGCTGAATGTCGTGCCGGGCGTCTCCTTCCGGCTGGAGCAGGGCGAGGCGCTAGGGCTGGTGGGCGAATCCGGCTGCGGCAAGTCGACGGTCGCCTTCGCCATCATGAACTATCTCTCCGGCGTGGGCCGGCTCACCGGCGGGCGCATCCTCTTCGAGGGGCGCGACATGAGCCGCATGACCGAGGAGGAGCTACGTCAGATCCGCGGCGGACGCATGGCCATGGTCTATCAGGACCCCATGTCGAGCCTGAACCCGGTCATGCCCGTGGGCCGCCAGCTGATGGAAGTCCCGCTCATCCACCAGAAGGCGAGCGATGCCGAGGCCCGGTCCCGCGCGCTCCACATGCTGGGCGAGGTCAACCTGCCGGACCCGGAGAGCGTCTTCGACCGCTATCCCCATCAGCTCTCCGGCGGCCAGCAGCAGCGCGTGGTCATCGCCATGGCCCTCATGTCCGAGCCCTCGCTGCTCCTGATGGACGAGCCGACCACCGGCCTCGACGTGACGGTGGAGGCCGCCGTCCTCGATCTCGTGCGGCGCCTGCGCGAGAAGCACAACTCCTCCATCGTCTTCATCAGCCACAATCTCGGCACCGTGGTGCGCATCTGCGACCGGATCGGGGTGATGTATGCCGGCGAGCTGGTGGAGGAGGGGCCGATCGGCGAGGTCTTCCGCGATCCGCGCCACCCCTATACCCGTGGCCTGCTCAACTGCATACCTGTCCTGGGCAGCAGCAAGACCTCGGCCGCGCTCGCGCCGATCCCGGGGCAGGTGCCCTCGACCCTGAACCGGCCGGCGGGCTGCATCTTCGCCTCGCGCTGCGCCTATGTGGAGCAGGGGCGCTGCACCACCCAGCCGATCCCAACCGTGCCCGTGCCGGGCAGCGACCATCACCGCGTGCAATGCGTGCGCTTCGACGAGCTGCCGGCGCGCCAGCGCCCGGGCGCCGCGGTCGAGGCCGCCCAGGTCAAGCGCGACAAGGAGGATGTCCTCACCGTCGATCATCTGCGCAAGTTCTACCGCCAGTCGCCGGGCATCTTCGCCGGCGGCGCGTCCTATGACGTCAAGGCCCTGAACGATATCGACATGAGCGCCAAGCGCGGCATGACGCTCGCCATTGTCGGCGAGTCCGGATGCGGGAAATCGACCTTCGCCAAGGTGCTGACGGGCATCGAGCTCGCCACGCAAGGCAAGGTGGTGCT
>DATBBO010000123.1:0-2046 GCA_036270995.1 Dongiaceae bacterium
GAGCCGCTTGCCCGTGTTCGGCGGGCTCGGCACGGATATCGAGGGCCTGCGCGGCGCGCTCGCACTGGCCGACCGCGCGCGCGGCGTCATCGACCACCGTGGATCGCCCGGGCTGTTCACCGATCTGACGGCGCTGCGCGATATCGGGACGATGAGCACGACCTTCAGCGAGGTCCGCAACCGGGCGGATCTGCTGCTGATCGTGGGTCCCGATCCGCTGCCCGCCATGCCTCGTTTCCTCGAGCGCTGCTTCTCTAGCGCGCCGACACTGTTCGCCGAGACGGGAATCCAGCGCCGCCTGGTTCGGCTCGGCCCGGACAGCGATGCGGCGCCCGAGCTGCCGGCGGGGATTCACTACAGCCATATCCCCTGCTCTCTTGAAGAGCTGGCGCCGACCGTCGGGCGGCTCCGCGCTCTGGTGAAGGGGCGCGTTGGCGAGGACGCGGCGCTGGGTGAGCTCGCCGGCGCGATGCGCAACGCGGGCTATTGCGTCGTCGGCTGGATGGCGCGCCTGCTGCCGC
Source organism: Dongiaceae bacterium (assembly GCA_036270995.1). Classification (GTDB taxonomy): domain Bacteria; phylum Pseudomonadota; class Alphaproteobacteria; order Dongiales; family Dongiaceae; genus DASXQK01. The sequence continues at coordinate 522 of DATBBO010000123.1, forward strand.
CGGAGTCAGCGGACCTCATCGTGCTGTCTCTCGTGGAGATGGTGCGCGATCTCAATCTCTCTCACCGCGCGGCCTGCCTGCCGCTCGGGGGCACGGAGAATCTCGCCGGCGCCAACCAAGCATGTCTTTGGCAGACGGGACATCCCCTGCGCACCAGCTTCGGTAGCGGCGCACCGCAGCATGACCCCCATCTCCATTCTGCCCAGAGGCTGATCGAGAGCGGCGAAGCCGATGCGCTCCTTTGGATCTCGACCCTTGGGGGCGCGCCACCACCGGTCCTCTCCTCGGACCTGCCGCTCATCCTGCTGGCGCCGCCGGGGAGCGGAATGCCACCACCGCCGGCGGTGTTCCTGCCGGTCGGGCGTCCTGGAATCGATCATGCCGGGCAGATCTTCCGCGGCGACGGCATCGTGGCCTTGCCTCTTGCGGCTCTCCGGCCCTCGCCCCTGCCCAGCGCCGGGGCGACCCTCACCGCGATTGCGGCAGCCATGGGGAGCGCATGACCCTCCTCAAGCTCAGCGGAGGCAGGATCTTCGATCCCGCGAACAATCGGCGCGGCGAGGTGGCGGATCTTCACATCCGCGACGGGCGTATCGGCGGCGCCCCTGCGCCGGGCGAGCCCATCGACCAGAGCTTCGATCTTGCCGGCAAGATCGTCATGCCGGGCGGTATCGATATCCATAGCCATGTGGCCGGCGGCAAGGTCAACCTCGCCCGCGCCCTGATGACCAGCGATCACGGCGATCATGGCTGCGCCCATCAAGGGGCGCGGCGCAGCGGTAGCGGCTATGCGACGCCCAGCAGCTTCCTGACCGGCTACCGCTATGCCGAGCTCGGCTATACGGCGGCCTTCGAGCCGGCGATGGTGCCGAGCAACGCCCGGCACACCCATGCCGAGCTGGCCGACACGCCGATGATCGACAAGGGCTGCTACGTCATGCTCGGCAATGACGACTTCCTGCTGCGCCTGCTCGCCGAGGAGGCGGAGCAACCGGTCATCAATGACTATGTCGCCTGGATGATGCGCGCCACCCGCTCGATCGCGGTCAAGGTGGTGAACCCCGGCGGCATCAGCGCCTTCAAGTTCAACGGGCGCGAGCTCGGCCTCGACATTCCGGCCCCCTATTACGGCGTGACGCCGCGGCGCATCGTCGCCGCACTCTCCCGCGCGGTGCGCGAGCTGGGTGTCGCCCATCCGCTCCATATCCACTGCAACCAGCTGGGCGTTCCCGGCAATATCGAGACCACGCTGGCGACCATCGGCGCAGCGGAGGGCTCCCCGCTCCATTTGACTCATGTGCAGTTTCACAGCTACGGCACCGAGGGCGACCGGCACTTCTCCTCCGGCGCCGCGCGCATTGCCGATGCGGTCAACGGCAACCCCCATGTCAGCCTCGATGTGGGCCAGATCATGTTCGGCCAGACGGTGACTGCATCTGGCGACACCATGGCCCAGTATCGCAACCACCGCCTCGCCTGTCCGAAGAAGTGGATCTGCATGGATATTGAATGCGACGGCGGCTGC
>DATBBO010000124.1:0-14054 GCA_036270995.1 Dongiaceae bacterium
TTTCCACTTTCCGGCCAATGTGCCGACCGGGACATATCTCATCGAGGTCATGCTGGTGCGCAACGGCAAGGTGGAAAGCGCCCAGACGACGCCGCTGATCGTCTCCAAGATCGGCGTCGGCGCCGACATCTTCGAATTCGCCCAGCGCCATTCCGCCGCCTATGGCGTGGTCGCCATCCTCAGCGCGCTCATGGCCGGCTGGTTCGCCCATCTTGCCTTCCGGCGCTCATGACCCTACAGATCATGACCGTCGAGAGAATGTCCCGATGACCGACGCCGCCGCTCCCGCAGCCGCCGAGGCGCCCAAGCAATCGGGCCGCGTCTTCCTCGTCGTCATCGACAACTCGCCCGAGCTCCGGGTCGCCATGCGCTATGCCTGCCGGCGGGCGAACCGGACCGGCGGCCGGGTGGCGCTGCTGCATGTCACCGACGATGAGGAGTTCCGGCAGTTCATCGGCGTCTCCGAGGTCATGCGCGACGAGAGCCGGCAGGAGGCCGAGGCCCTGGTGCAGAAGATGGCGGCGGAGGTGCAGCGCCTCTCCGGCGCGATGCCGGTGCTCTATCTGCGCGAGGGCAACCGGCGCGACCAGCTGCTGAAGCTGATCGACGAGGAGCCCACCATCTCCATCCTGATCCTCGGCGCCTCGACCAGCCCCAAGGGGCCGGGGCCGCTGGTCTCCGCGTTGACCGGCAAGTTCGTGAGCCGCCTGCGCATCCCGGTCACCATCGTGCCGGGCAACCTCTCCGACGAGGACGTCGAGAGCATCTCCTAGACAGGTCCAGCCAGGGGCTCAGGGCTCGATCTGCCGGCCTTCATCGCCGGGAAGGGCGAAGACCTCCTGGGGCTGCGACAGGCCGCGCAGGGGGTGGAAGCCGAGGGAGACCAGCTCCGAGCCGCAAGGCGAGGCGAAGCGCGCCGAGGTCAAGAGCCGCCGCCCCAGCGGGCGGCAGAGCCCGGCGATGCGCGCTGTCAGGTTGACCGCTGGTCCGATCACCGTGAAGTCCAGGCGCTCAGGCGCGCCGATATTGCCGTACATGACCGGCCCGGTATGGAGGGCCAGGCCCAGCTCCATGGGCTTGTCGCCGCGGACGATGCGGGCCGCATTGGCCTCGTCGAGCCGCGCCAGCGCCTGCTTGGCGGAGGCGAGCGCCGTGCGGCAGGCGCGGTCGCGGTCGAGATCGTCGACGATGGGAAAGATCGCCAGCATCGCATCGCCGACGAACTTCAGGATCTCGCCGCCATGATCCTCCACCGGTCCGGCCATGAGCTCGAAATACTCGTTCAGCAGCTGAATGAGTTCCGGCCCGGGCAGGACCTCGCTGGTGGCCGTGAAGTCACGCAGATCGACCAGCCAGATGGCGGCGGCGATGGTCTCGCCATCGCCGCGCCGGATCGTGCCAGCGAGGACCTTGGCGCCGGCCGAGGCGCCGAGATAGACCGACAGCAGGCCCTTGAGCACGCGGCGCTGGGTCCGGGCATCGGTCACCGCGGCGAGTGCGGGGAGCAGCTCAATGATGGCGGCGATCTGGGCGTCGCTGAAGCCGTTGGGATGGCGGGTCGCCCAGGTCGCTGCCTGACGCTGGCCGCCAGGCTGCTCCAGCGGGGTGACGAGATAGTCAGTCATGCCATCCGCCCTGAGATCGGGCAGGATGGGAAAATCATCGTCGGCCGGCGGGCCCTTCAACCGGCGGCGCAGCGGCTGGCCGCTCTCATAGACGACCTTGAGCGGGCTCGTATCATACCCGGCTTCCACGGTGTCGTAGCCGTAGCGCGTCTCCTCCGATCCGATCCCGCGGCGCCAGAGGATGCGGATCCCGACCACCTGGGGATGGATCACGCGCCCGTGGATGCCCACGCGCTCCAGCGGCAGGCCCTGGGACACGAGCAGCTCGCAGAGCCCGCCCAGGAGATCGTCGCTCGCCGCCGCGAGGCGCCCGGTGCGCAGCAGCCAGTCGATCGGCGTCACGGCGGATTCGGGAACGGTATCCATGCGGCCCCGATCATCGAAGCCGGCCCCCATGCCCGTCAAGTCTGCGTCAAATCGGCGCCGGGCCTCTGGGCCCCGAAAAGCCAGAGACATTTTGGGGTTGAAGCCCGCGCTCCCTTGACCCATGTTCGCGGGAGAGACGGGCCATCAGCGGCCAAGGAGATCCCATGTTCATCGAGACCGAGCAGACCCCGAATCCGGCGACGCTCAAGTTCCTGCCCGGGCGCGCCATCATGGCAAGCGGCACGGCGGACTTCACCAGCGCCGAGAAGGCCGGGCGCTCCCCGCTGGCGACCCGCCTGTTCCAGATCGAGGGCGTGACGGGCGTCTTCCTCGGCGCTGATTTCGTCACCGTCACCAAGGCCGACGGCCGGACCTGGCAGGTGTTGAAGCCCGCCATCCTCGGCGTCATCATGGAGCATCTGACCGCCAATCGCCCGATCCTGCTGGAGGAGTCCGCCGAGGCGGCACCGGCCGGCGAGGAGGACGAGCTCACCGCCCAAATCCGCGAGCTGATCGATACGCGCGTCCGCCCGGCGGTGGCCCAGGACGGCGGCGACATCATCTTCCAGGGCTTCGAGGACGGCGTGGTCTATCTGCATATGCAGGGCTCCTGCGCCGGCTGTCCCAGCTCGACGGCGACGCTCAAGATGGGCATCGAGAACATGCTGAAGCACTACGTGCCCGAGGTCGTCGAGGTCCGCCAGGTCGCCTAGCGGGGCGGCCTACATCAGCCCTTCGGCAAGGGCGGAATCGCTGTAGAGCGGATAGCGCCGGCTGTCGAACAGCTGGTAATGCCACCATTCCAGCCGGTAGAAGTCCCAGCCTGCCGCGCTCATGATGCCGAGCAGGAGGGCGCGATGGGCCTGTGCGGCCGCGGAAACCTGGAGGCTGCCGTGATGGGAGAGCGGTGTGAAGGCATCGAAGCCGGTGCCCATATCGAGCTCGCGTCCCTCCCGGTCGACGAGGATGAGGTCGACCGCGACGCCACGGGAATGGGGCGAGCCGCGCCGGGGGTCGGCCAGGAATTCGGGATCCGGCGTGTGGTTCCACATGACCCATTGCGCCTCGCTCGGCCGGAAAGCGTCGAAGATCTTCAGGCGATAGCCCTGGCCGGCGGCCAGCGCCACGGCGCGCGTCAGCGCCGCAGCGGCGGCCTCATGGAGATAGCAGCGCGCCCGGCGATAGATCGGCCGGCCCGTGAAGTTCTGGGCCGTGGCGTAGGCGAGTGCGATCTCCACGTCGTATTCGGCTTCGGTGATGCTCAGCAGGCCCATGGCGGTCCCCGGTTGGCGCCCGCCTTCCGGACAGGGCGGTGCCCCTCCTATCACGTGCCCGCCCTAGGGAGAAAGCCTTGAGCGGCCCGATCCTCGCCCTCGATGCCGCCGGCCCCGCCTGCTCGGCCGCCCTCTGGCGTGACGGGCGGATCGCCGCCCATCGCCGCCAGCCCATGCAGCGGGGCCATGCCGAGGCGCTGATGCCTCTCATCCTCGAGGTCCTCGCCGCCGCCGGGACGGGCTTCCCCGAGCTTCGCCAGGTGGCGGTCGGCGTCGGGCCCGGCAGCTTCACCGGCATCCGCATCGCCCTCGCCACCGCCCGGGGCATCGCCCTTGCCGCCGGCCTTCCCGTCGCGGGGGTCGACAGCTTCAGCGCCGTGGCCGCGGGCCTTCCGGATGTCCTGCGCCGGGGCCGGAGCCTGCTCGTGGCCATCGATTCGAAGCGCGAGGCTGTGTTCGGCCAGTATTACGGCCAGGATCTCTCCCCGCAGGGCGAAGCCCTGACTCTGCCGCCAGAGGCCCTCCTCGCCCGCCGGCCTCCGGGGCCGCTGCTCATCGCGGGCGACGCGGCCGCACTTCTCCCCATAGCGGCGGACGCCAAGCTCGCCGATGGGGGCCAGGCCGTGGATGCCACCTCCATCGCCTTGCTGGCCGCCGCCGGAAAGGCCCAGCGCGCGCCCCGGCCGCTCTATCTCCGGGCGCCCGACGTGACGCGGCCGTGAGCTGCGGAGCGCCCCCCATCCCCTGCCCGCCCTCCGGGGCGCAAACCGACATCCGGCCGGCTGGGCCGTTCGATCTCGCTCTGCTGGCGGCACTTCATGGCGCCTGTTTCTCGGAGCGCTGGGACCAGGGCTCGCTGGCGAGCCTGTTGGCCACGCCCGGCGCGCTCGCTCTCCTTGCCGCCACGGCGGAAGAGCCCTCCGGCTTCGTCATCCTGCGCGCCATCGCCGGAGAGGCCGAGATCATTTCGATCGGCGTCAGGCCCGAGATGCGCCGGTCGGGGATCGGGCGGGGGCTGCTGGCGGCCGCCGCCGCCGCCGCGGGCGATCGCGGCGCAGAGCGTCTGTTCTTGGAAGTCGCTGCCGATAATATCCCCGCGCTTGGCCTTTATTTGTCGAACGGCTTTACAGAGGTGGGGCAGCGGAGCAACTATTACCGGCGTATTGGGGGCGCAATGACGGCGCTCGTATTGTCCAAAGAAATTCCCCCGCGCAGCGCGTGAGGCGCGGGCAGATGGCGGGCGAAGTGTTTCTCAGTGTTTCATTATTTGACACGCCTGCCGCAAATAATATCCTTGCCCGATAAGCCCCCGCCCCTATAATCCGCAACGTTTTAAACACTTCGAAATGATGGGATCTCCAGATGAGCGAAGAAGCGAAGCCGACCGAACTGCTGCCCTTGGTCACGGATATTGTCGCGGCACATCTCTCCAACAATAATGTGCCCTCGGCGGAGCTGCCCCAGCTCATCCGCGAGGTCTACCAGGCCCTCGCCGCGGCGAGCGGCGGCGGCCCCTCGCCCGCGGCCCGGCCCGAGGCGGCCGTGCCGGTGAAGAAGTCGGTGACGCCCGACTACATCGTCTGCCTGGAGGACGGCAAGAAGCTGAAGATGCTGAAGCGCCATCTGCGCACGGCCTATGACATGTCGCCGGAGCAGTATCGCGAGCGCTGGAACCTGCCGGCCGACTATCCCATGGTCGCGCCGAACTATGCGAAGCAGCGCAGCAAGCTTGCCAAGGCCATCGGGCTCGGCACGCGGCCGCGTCGCCGGCGCGGCTGAAGACAGCCCCAACATCCGTTTCCGCGCCCCGACCACGAAAGTGGCCGGGGCGTTGCATTTGAACTATAATTTCCCGCTTGGGATGAGGGCGGGGTGGTGGCGTATGTCTTCACGGCTCGAGAAGCTGTGCGCAGAGAAAGGACTGAAAATGACCGAGCAGCGCCGCGTCATCGCGCGGGTGCTCTCGGAATCCGACGACCATCCGGATGTGGAGCAGCTTCACAAGCGCGCCGTGGCGATCGACCCTCGCATCTCCATCGCCACGGTCTATCGCACCGTGCGCCTGTTCGAGGAGGCCAATATTCTCGAGCGGCACGACTTCGGCGACGGCCGCGCGCGGTATGAGGAGATGTCAGAGACCCATCACGACCACCTGATCGACGTGAAGACGGGTCAGGTGATCGAGTTCCAGAACGAGGAGATCGAGGCGCTCCAGCGCGAGGTCGCCGAGCAGCTTGGCTACAAGCTCGTCGGCCACAAGCTCGAGCTTCTGGGCGTTGCCGACCCCGGCAAGCGCCCGGGCCCCAAGGGCAAGCGGTGATGGCGGTCGCGCAAGTCACGGGCCTGAAGCCGGTGGAGATCGTCGCCGGTGATATCGAATTGCGCCTGGCGGAGAACGAGGAGGAGATCCGCGCGGCCCAGGCGCTGCGCTACCGGATCTTCTACGAGGAGATGGCAGCGGAGCCGACGGCGGAGATGTCGCAGGCCAGGCGCGACTTCGACAGCTTCGACGAATTCTGTGACCATCTTCTGGTGATCGACCGATCGCTGCCGGCGGGACCCGGCCGGGTCGTCGGCACCTATCGTCTGCTGCGCCGGGCCATGGCGGAGAAGCGCGGGCAGTTCTATTCGGTCGACGAATACGACATCCGCCACATCCTCGCCTTCCCGGGAGAGATCCTGGAGCTCGGCCGTTCCTGCATCGAGGCCGCCTATCGCCAGCGCTCGGTCATGCAGCTCATGTGGCGCGGCATCGCCGATTACGTGATGTATCACGAGATCGGCGTGATGTTCGGCTGCGCCAGCTTTCCCGGGATCGATCCCGCCGAGCATGCGCTCTCCCTCTCCTATCTGCATCACCATCATTTGGCGCCCGCGAACCTCCGGCCCCGGGCTCTGCCGCAGCGCTACGTCTCGATGAACATGATGCCGCGCGACAAGATCGACGCCCGCGCCGCCCTCGGCCAGCTTCCGCCCCTGATCAAGGGCTATCTCAGGCTCGGCGGCTTCGTCGGCGACGGCGCCGTGATCGACCGCCAGTTCCACACCACCGATGTCTCGGTCGTGGTGGTGACCGATCGGGTGACGGGCAAGTATTACCGCCACTACACGCGCGCCGAGGAAGCCCGGGGGTCGGGCGAGAGCCCCTCGCGGGCCGGGTGATTTCGGGCTGATCGATCCTCATGGCGCTTGACGACGATGTCACGGCCGAACCACCCCGGCCGGGCGAGGCGGCGGCCCGCGAAGCTGGCCGCTGGCGCCTGCGGGGCTTCAAGGCCGATACCTCGGACCTCAGCCTGCATTCGCCCATCCGGGCGACCCTGCTGCTGATCCCCTATCTGCTAGCCACCCTGATCCTGATCCCGCTCCAGGCGATCAGCGTGGCGCTCGGAAGCCGGCTGGCCGAGCGCATCCCCGTCATCTATCACCGCTGCGTCTGCTGGCTCTTCGGCCTCGACGTGGTCCTGCGCGGCACACCGGTGAAGACCCGGCCGACCCTCTTCGTGGCCAATCACAGCTCCTATATCGATATCGAGGTCTTCTCCTCGCTGATCCCCGTCTGCTTCATCGCCAAGGCGGAGGTGGCGAGCTGGCCCTTCTTCGGCACGCTGGCGCGCCTCCAGCGCACGGTCTTCGTCGACCGCCGCCCCGGCAGCACCGCCGATCAGCGCGACGCGATCGCCGACCGGCTTGCCGCCGGCGACAATCTGATGCTCTTCCCCGAGGGGACGAGCGATGACGGCAACCGGACGCTGCCTTTCTTCAGCGCGCTCTTCAGCGTCGCCGAGCGGCGCCTGGCGGACGGACGACCGCTGACCGTGCAGCCCGTCTCCATCGCCTATGCCGAGCTGAACGGGTTCCCCCTCGGCCGTTCGCTCCGACCCCTGCTGGCCTGGTATGGCGACATGGAGCTCGCCCCCCATCTCTGGCATTTCGCCGGTCTGGGCCGGGTCAAGGTGGTGGTGGAGTTCCACCCCCCGGTCAGCATCGACCAGTTCGGCTCGCGCAAGGCGCTCGCCGATCATTGCCGCCAGGCCATAGCCCGCGGGATGGCCGAGGCCATCGCCGGCCGGACGCAATGAGCGCCGGCTCCGGGGCGGCGAGGCACTGGCGGGTGCGAGGGCGGGAATGGTAGAATTCCTTCATGGGACCTGCCCTTCCGAACCCTTGACGAGCTCGACCAAGGCCTGCGGACCGCGCGTGCCCAAATCCCTCTTCATCAAGACCTATGGCTGCCAGATGAACGTCTACGACTCCGACCGGATGGCGGAGACGCTGGCACCCTTGGGCTATGCCCCCACCGACGGGCCGGAATCGGCCGATGTGGTGATCCTCAATACCTGCCATATCCGGGAAAAGGCGGCCGAGAAGCTCTTCTCCGAACTGGGCCGCCTGCGGGGCGTGAAGGCCCGGCGCCGGCAGGAAGGCGGGGAGCTGGTGATCGCGGTCGCGGGCTGCGTCGCCCAGGCGGAAGGCGCTGAGATCCTGCGCCGGGCACCCCATGTGGATATCGTGCTGGGGCCGCAGACCTATCACCGGCTTCCGGAGATGGTGGCGCGGGCCGCCCGCGGCGCCGGCGCCCAGCTCGACACCGAGTTTCCGGTCGAATCGAAGTTCGACCATCTGCCGGCGGCGAGCGGCGATGCCGGGGTCACGGCCTTCCTCTCGGTTCAGGAAGGTTGCGACAAATTCTGCAGCTTCTGCGTCGTGCCCTATACCCGCGGGGCGGAAGCCTCGCGCCCGGTCGAGGCGGTCTTGGCCGAAGCAAGGAGGCTCGTCGAGCGCGGCGCCCGGGAAATCACTCTGCTGGGCCAGAACGTCAATGCCTATCACGGCGCCGGCCCCGACGGCGGAGCCCAGGGCGAGGAGTGGGGCCTCGCCCGGCTGATCGGCGCGCTGGCGCGGATCGAGGGCCTGGCACGCATCCGCTACACCACCTCCCACCCCGCCGACATGGACGAGGCGCTGATTGCCGCCCATGCCGAGGAGGAGAAGTTGATGCCCTTCCTGCATCTGCCGGTGCAGTCGGGCTCGGACCGCATCCTGGCGGCGATGAACCGCAAGCATCGCGCCCGGGACTATCTCGCTCTGGTCGAGCGCCTGCGCGGAGCGCGACCCGATCTCGCGCTCTCGACCGACATCATCGTGGGCTATCCCGGCGAGAGCGAGGCGGATTTCGCGGCCACTCTGGCGCTCATCGAGGCCATCGGCTTTGCTGCGGCCTTCTCCTTCAAATACAGCCCGCGCCCAGGAACGCCGGCCGGCCTGGCCCCGGATCAGGTCCCGGAACCCGTGAAGGCGGAGCGCCTGGCGCGGCTGCAGGCCCTTTTCCAGCGCCAGACCCGCGCCTTCAACGAATCGATGATCGGCCGGCGCCTGCCGGTCCTCTTCGAGGCCCCCGGCCGCCATCCTGGACAGCTCAAGGGCCGCAGCCCGTATCTGCAGCCGGTGCATGCAGAGGCGCCCGGGAGCCTGGTCGGCTCAGTCGTCGAGGTGGAGATCGAAGGGCTCGCTGCTGCGAGCCTCCGCGGGCGGTCCGTCGCGCTGCCGCGGACTGCCGCGCCGCTCTCCACCGCCAGCCTCGCCATGGGCGCCTGACGCCTTGCCGCCGCCCGGCATCTCCCAGCCTCTGGTCCTGCAGTTCGACGACAATCGGCTCCTGCCGATTCTCTACGGCGAGCACGATCGTCACCTGGCCCGCATCGAGCAGAGCCTCGGCGTCTCGCTGATGTCGCGCGGCAATCAGATCGCGGTCTCCGGCGATCCGGCCGCGGTCGCCCAGGCCCGCCAGGTGCTAAACCAGCTCTACCAGAGGTTGAAACGCGGATTCGCGGTGGATTTCAGCGAGATCGACGCGGCGATCCGCCTCAGCCAGACGGAGGACGGGAGCGAGCCCTCCCTCTTCGGCAGCGACGGGGTGGCCATCCGCACCCAGCGCCGCCATATCAGCCCCCGCAGCGCGGCGCAGGCGCAGTATCTGCGCCAGCTCCAGGCACGCGAGCTCGTCTTCGGCATCGGGCCCGCCGGCACCGGCAAGACCTATCTCGCCGTCGCCGTGGCCGTCGCGCATCTGACCAAGGGCGAGGTCGACCGCATCGTGCTGTCGCGGCCCGCGGTCGAGGCGGGCGAGCGGCTGGGCTTCCTGCCGGGCGATCTGCGCGAGAAGGTCGATCCCTATCTGCGCCCTCTCTATGACGCGCTCTACGACATGATGCCGGCGGAGCAGGTGTTGCGTCGCCTCTCCAGCGGCGAGATCGAGATCGCGCCGCTCGCCTTCATGCGCGGGCGCACGCTCACCCACTGCTACGCCATCCTGGACGAGGCGCAGAATACGACGCCGGTGCAGATGAAGATGTTTCTGACCCGCCTCGGCGAGAAGAGCCGCATGGCGGTCACAGGCGACTTGTCGCAGATCGATCTGCCTCCCGGCCAGCGCTCGGGCTTGCAGGATGCGGTCGACACGCTTTCCGGCGTCGACGGCATCGGCATGGTGCATTTCACCGAGGTCGATATCGTCCGCCATCCTTTGGTAACGCGCATCGTGCGCGCCTATGACGCGCGGGACGCGAAGTCGAAGCCCAGGTCCGCAGGCTAGGCTCGTGGGCCTCCCAATCGCGCTCAGGGTCGAAGCGCCGGCCTGGCGTCGCGCATTTCCGGGCGCCCCTGCCTGCGTTCGCCGGGCCGCCCGCGCCGCCCTCGATGCGGGCGGAATGGATTCCCTGCCGGCGGGCGGTGTCTGCATCGTGCTTGCCGATGACGGCTTGCAGCGCCGGCTCAACCGCGAGTTCCGCGGGCGCGACAAATCCACGAATGTGCTAAGCTTCGATGGCGCGCCCGGAGCGCTGGGGGATGTGGTCCTGGCGCTGGAGACCATCGCGGCGGAGGCCGAAGCTCAAGGCAAGACCCTCGCCGCGCACGTCGCGCATCTGGTTGTGCATGGCGTGCTGCATCTGATGGGCTACGACCACGAGGGGCCTGGCCAGGCGCGACGCATGGAACGGTTGGAGATCGAGATTCTCGCCGGCCTCGGCATCGCCGATCCCTATCGCGCGTCGCCGCCGCGCCGGCGGGGGCCCCGCAAGGCTGGATCATGAGCGATTCGGACGGCGAGGAATCGACACCCTCGGCGCGGCTGCGGAACTGGCTGATGCCGAAACGCCGGGGACGCAAGCGCGACGAAGCGCTGCGCGACGCGCTGGAAGAAATCATCGAGGAGGTCGAAGCCGAAGGCGAGAGCCTCGAAGACGGCGAGCCCATCACCGCCGGCGAGCGCGGTCTGCTGCGCAACATCCTCAGGTTGCGCGATCTCTCGGCCAGCGATGCCATGGTCCCGCGGGCCGACATCCACGCGGTGCCGGAAGATATCGGCCGGGAGGCACTCCTCTCCGAGTTCAGTGCCCATGGCCATTCGCGCCTGCCGGTCTATCGCGAATCCCTCGATGACATCATCGGCTTCGTCCATATCAAGGACCTGCTGACCTTGCGATCCGGCGGACCCGCCTTCGATCTCAAGGCGAGCCTCCGGCAGGTCCTCTTCGTCGCCCCCTCCATGCGGGTTCTGGATCTCCTGCTGCAGATGCGGCTCTCGCGCCAGCATCTTGCCCTTGTCGTCGACGAGTTCGGCGGGATCGACGGCCTCATCACCATCGAGGATCTGGTCGAGCAGATCGTCGGCGAGATCGAGGACGAGCACGACATCGCGACCGGCCCCAAGCTGATTCCGCGGGCCGATGGCACGCTGACCGTCGATGGCCGCGCGACGATCGAGGAATTCGAGCAGCAGGTCGGCCCCGTCCTGACGCCAGAGGAACGCGCGGCCGATATCGATACCGTCGGCGGGCTGGTGGTCCATCTCGCCGATCGCGTGCCGAGCCGGGGCGAGCTCATCCTCCATCCGTCCGGCCTCACCTTCGAGGTCAGAGACGCCGATCCGCGGCGGGTCAAGCGCCTAAGGGTGCGCAACCTTCCGACGCAATCCCCCGACAAGGACAAAGAGACGGAATGACCGATCCCAAAGGGTTTCTGACGGGCGCTGTCGATCGCCTGCAGGCGGCGCGCGGCTGGCGCCGCCGCGGCCTCGCTGTGCTGCTGGGCGCGCTAGCCGCGCTCGCGCTGCCGCCGCTCTTCGTCTTTCCGCTGCTGGTTCTGGGCTTGACCGCGCTGCTGCTCCTCATCGACGACCGGCGTCCGCTGCTCGCGAGCTTCTCCGCCGGCTGGTGGTGGGGGTTCGGCCATTTCATCGTGGCCTTCTACTGGATTGCCGAATCGCTGCTGGTCGATGCCGTCCGCTTCGGCTGGATGATTCCCCCGATCATCGGCGGGCTCGCCGGGTGGATGGCGCTGTTCATCGCCTTCGCGGCACTTGCTACCCGCGCGCTGCGGCTTCGTGGTCCGGCGAAAGTCGTCGCTTTCGCCGCGTTCTGGGTCGTCGCGGAATGGCTGCGCGGCCACCTTCTCAGCGGCTTTCCCTGGGATCTCGCGGGCTACACCCTCGCCTTCTCGGATGCGCTCAATCAATACGCGGCGATCGGCGGCATCTGGGGTTTGAGCCTTCTGACCGTCGCCGTCGCCGCCATGCCGGCGGTGCTCTGGGAAAGCCCGCTTCGCCTGGCTCTCGCGGCCTGCGGCGGCGCCGTGCTCGTGGCCCTGCTGCTCTATCTCGGCGGCACCGCGCGCCTGGTGATGGCCGATAACGCGGTCGTGCCCCATACGCTGCTGCGCGTCGTCCAGCCGAACATCGCCCAGAGCCTCAAATGGAAAGAAGGCCAGGGCGAGCAGAACGTCGCGCTCCATCGCCAGCTCACCATCGTCGTGCCCGGCATCGAGAACGTCACCGCGGCGATCTGGCCGGAGACGGCGGTGCCCTACCTCCTCGAGCGCGACCCGAAGCTGCGCCAGTGGCTGGGCCAGGCTGTGCCGCCGGGGGCGCTGCTCATCACCGGCGCGCTGCGCGGCGAGCCGACCGAGGGAGACCTGCAGCGCCTCTACAACAGTGCCGAGGCCCTGGATCACGACGGCAATCTCGTCGGCAGCTTCGACAAGTTCCACCTCGTGCCCCTGGGCGAATATGTGCCGCTGCGCTCGGTTTTCCCCTTCATCAACAAGATCACGCCCGGCGATGTCGATTTCACCGAGGGTCCCGGCCCGCGGACGCTCTCTCTTCCCGGCCTGCCGCCTGTCGGCCCGCTGATCTGCTACGAGGTGATCTTTCCCGGCCATGTGGTCGATCGCGACAACCGGCCGCAATGGCTGCTCAACCTCACCAATGACGGGTGGTTCGGGACCTCCAGCGGGCCCTACCAGCATTTCACCGCGGCGCGCCTGCGCGCGGTCGAGGAAGGCCTGCCTCTGGTGCGCGCGGCCAATACCGGAATCTCCGGGCTCATCGATCCCTATGGACGGGTGCCGGCGGAGATGGAGATCGGGCTCGGCAAGAGCGCGGTGCGCGATCTGCCTCTGCCCGTGGCGATCAATCCCCCGCCGCTTTTCGCCCGCTTCGGCGATTGGACGCTTCTCGTTCAGCTCCTGATTGCGGGGCTCCTGGTCTGGTGGCTCGCCCGCCTGAGCCCGCGACAGGATCGCTCCTGAATTCGCGCTCTCGCGCGGCTTTGCAACCCTAAATACCAGCTTACGCCGGGATGACGGGAAAGCAAGAAAGGGGTGTCGGTGCAGGCAGTTATCCAGCCTCAACCAGCAAGATTAAACAGCTGCAAGATTAAATATAATCCATAATCACAATCTCCGGTTGACCCCTCGGGGCGCTGTGTTAATTCAGCATGACCCGTCGTCGAACGGTCACTGGAGGACTCTCATGCGAAAGCCTCGTAAATCCTCGGGCCGGATGGCCAGCAAAGGCTTCCCGAACCCGATCGATGTTCATGTCGGCCAGCGCATCAGGCAGCGCCGCACGCTGCTGGGCATGAGTCAGGAAAAGCTTGCGGAGGCCATTGGGCTGACCTTCCAGCAGGTGCAGAAATATGAGCGCGGCGCCAATCGCGTCGGCTCGAGCCGGCTGTTCGATCTCGCCCGCGTGCTCGAGGTGCCGATCGCCTATTTCTTCGAGGATATGGAGGCGAGTGTCGCCAACAAATCCCCGAGCCGCCTGATGGGCGTATCGGAGACGAGGATGCAGGCCTATTCGGCCGAGCCCGATCCGCTGGCGCGGCGCGAGACCCTGGAGCTGGTCCGCGCCTATTACCGCATCGACGAAGCACGGGTGCGCAAGCGGGTCTTCGAGCTGACCAAGGCGCTGGCAAAAGCCGCGGCGGCCTGACACCCCTTTTTCGCGACGAAATCTGACCGGCCGGGACGTCCCAGGGGGTAATCCTCGGGGGCGTCCTTGTGCCGCAGGGGCAAGTATTTGCCAAAGGAATCCTCTCTTGACCCGGAGGGGGCCCCTGACGATGATCCGGCGCCCTGCGGCCCCTGGAACGATTTGATCCAAGGGGCTGCCGCCGCCGGCATGGGATGCCGGGCGGGCGCCTTAGGGCCTTCCGCGAACCGCCATCCGAAGGGGCGCTTTCTTGGCCAAGCATCGAAACTATCTTTTCACCAGCGAATCCGTGTCCGAAGGGCATCCCGACAAGGTCTGCGACCGCATCTCCGATGCGGTGGTCGATGCCTTTCTCGGCGCCGATCCCTATTCGCGCGTCGCCTGCGAGACCCTGGCGACGACCAACCAGGTCGTGCTGGCCGGCGAGGTGCGCGGCCCGGCCTCGGTGACCAAGGGCCTGCTCGAGGAGGTCGCGCGCCATGCGATCCGCGATATCGGCTATGAGCAGGACGGCTT
>DATBBO010000125.1:0-4940 GCA_036270995.1 Dongiaceae bacterium
AGATCACCGGGGCCTGATCGGCGGGCGCACTTCTCGCGGGCAGTCCTATCACATATGCCCTGTTCCGCTTCCACCTTCCTTCGTCATCCCGGCGAAAGCCGGGATCCAGGATTGCAAGAGCGTGTCGGTTGCCCTGGACCCCGGCTTTCGCCGGGGTGACGGTTGGTAAAAATGCGGCCATGACAATTCAACTGCGATTGTCTTGGGGTGCGGTGGTCTCCGAATCCTCGACGAAGACGATGTCCTCGGGGCGCCAATAGAGATCGACGACCGATGCCGGGCGGATGTTCTCCTCGCCGAGCGCCGCCACCTCATCGATCGACAGCGCCGCCCGGACCTCGAGCCGCTCGTTCACGCGCACATGCATGTTGAAGACGGAGCCGGTGAAGACGCATCGCTCGACGGTGCCGCGGATCGCATGATCGCTCGCGCCTTTCGCTAAGCCGACCTTGACCCGGTTGCGGGGCAGCAAGGCGGCGATCGCCGGCGTCTCCTTGAGGTAGGGCGGCAGGCTTCCGCGCAGTGCGATGCCGGGGTGGGATATCTCGACGGCTCCACCCTCGCGCGTGCTGCGGCCGCGGACGATTGTCCCGGCATCGATGAAATTGGCGACATAGGCGCTTCGCGGCGCCCGGTAGAGGGCCTCGGGCGTATCGATCTGGGCGATCATTCCGTCCTTCATGACCGCGATGCGGTCGGCGATCGCGCAGGCTTCCTCTTGGTCATGGGTGACGTGGATCAGCGTGGTGCCGGTCGATTGCTTGATGCGGACAAGCTCCTCCTGCATCTGGCGCCGCACCTTGAGATCGAGCGCGCCCAGGGGCTCGTCGAGAAGCAGCAACGCCGGCCGCTTCACCAGCGCGCGCGCCAGGGCCACGCGCTGCTGCTGGCCGCCCGAGAGCTCGGCGATCCGGCGCCGCTCCATCCCCGCGAGGCCGACCAGCGCCAGCGCCTCGGTGACCCGCTTCTCTCGCTCCCCGCGCGCCACCCCGTCCATCTTCAGGCCGTAGGCGACATTCCCATCGACGCGCAGATGGGGAAACAGTGCATAGCTCTGGAAGACGGTGTTCGTCGGCCGCTCATAGGGCTGGCGGCGCGTGACGTCGTCCCCCTCGATCTCGACCCTTCCGGTGGTCGGCTCGATGAAGCCGCCAATGATGCGCAGAGTCGTCGTTTTGCCGCAGCCGCTCGGCCCCAGCAGCGCGAAGATCTCGCCGCGATAGACCGAGAAGGAAACGCCGACCGAGGCGGAGCCCACGGCGTAGACCTCCTGGCCGGGGTAACGGCTTCTGAGATCGGTGCATCTCAGAGCGGCTTCAGGCTGTTCGGCATGCATGTTCAAGGCCGTCACTCCGCCGCGACCGGGACGATCTGGGCCACCCTCGCGCGCCCGCGCAGCCTCTCCCGCCCGATGGCAATCAACGCGCCCAGGGTCAGCAGCAGGAAGGAGGCGCCCAGCATGAGCGCCGAGATGGCGTTCAGCTCTGGCGTCACCCTGATGCGCAGCGAGCCGAAGATATAGAGCGGCAACGTCTGCTGGGAGCCGGTCACGAGGAAGGTGAGGATGAACTCGTCCATCGATATCGCAAGGGCGATCATCATCCCGGCAAGAATGCCGGGCAAGGCCTGCGGCACCGACACGGTGAGAAAGGCGCGCCACGGCCGCGCGCCCAGATCCATGGCCGCCGTCTCCTGGTTGCGATCGAGCCCCTCCAGCCGCACGAGGATCATGAGGGTCACCACCGGAAGGGTGAGGATGGTGTGGCCGGCGATGATGGTCCACAGCCCGCGCTGGATCCCGAGCGCGTTCAGGCCAACGATGATCGCAAGGCCGAGCACCAAGGGCGGCAGGAAGAGGGGCACGGCGATCATCCCGAGATTGAAGCCGCGCAACCGCCCCTTGACGCGCGCGATCTGCACCGCCGCGGGGGTGCCCAGCACGGCGCTGATGACGACCGCGGCGATGGCCACCTCGAGGCTCGTCCAGAGCGCGTCGAGGAGCACCGGATTGTTGAACACCTTGGTGAACCAGCGGGTGGTGAAGCCGACGAAGGGCAGGCCGGTATCGTCGGAGTCGTTGAACGCCAGCAGCACGAGCAGCGCCGGCGGAGTGTAGAGGAAGATGAGATAGAGGATCGAGTAGCCGAACAGAACCGGGGCGCGCCGCCGCGTGAACCCGCCGGTGTACTCGCCCGCCGCCTCGACCCCGCCGACCACGAGCCTGAGCACGATCACGAGCAGCAGGATCGCGATCAGGAACAGCACCGCGAGGGTGGCGCCGAATCCCCACTGAAGCGAATAGCCGAACTGGTTGGTGATCAGGTTGGCGTAGAGCGTCCCGTTGGTGCCGCCGATCAGCTGCGGCGTCGCATAGTCGCCCATCATGCCGATGAAGGCGAAGACGAAACCGGCGACGATGCCGGAGCGCGCCGTCGGCAGCGTGATCGTGACCAGCCGCCGCCACGGCTTCGCCCCGAGATCGGCGGCGGCATCCAGCATCGCCGGGTTGATCCGCTCGATCGCGATATAGGTCGAAAGGAAGGAGAGCGGGAACAGGAGATAGACGAAGGTGATCACGATCGCCGGCCGGCCGAAGTCGAGGAGCGCGATCGGGTCGTCGATCAGCCCGATGCTGGTCAGCGCCTGGTTTATCAGCCCCTCGTCGCCGAACATGTTGAGCCAGGCCAGGACCCGGATCAGGTAGCTGGTCCAGAACGGGATGATCGCGATCAGGATCCAGGCCAGACGGCGTGACGGCCGCACCTTAACCGCCACGAAATAGGCGAAGGGAAAGCTGAGGATGACCGTTAGGGCGGATGCCAGAGACACCAGCCAGAACGAGCGGAGCAGCATCCGCCAATAGGCCGCCTGGGTGAAGAAGCGGGCATAGTTCGCGGTCGTCCATTGGTGGACGATCCGGCCATGCTCGGTCGGCCAGAAGGAATAGAGGATGAGCACGCCCAGCGGCAGGAAGAAGCCGACGGCGACCAGGAGCACCGCCGGAAGCGGCAGCAGCGGACTCTCGAGGCCGCGACGGCGGAGACGCCCGAGCACCGGGGTCATCGCCGATCGCGTCGCATCCGCAAGGCTATCCCGCTCCAAGGCAGCCGGCGAGCCGCCACCGCCCGTCGACATCCGGCCTTCCGGAGCACCCATGCAGCGTGCCTCCGGCTGCCGATACGCGGATGATCAGTCTGCCAGCACCTGGTCGTAGGCCGCCGCCCATTCCTTCGGATTCTTGGACGGGCCCTGGAAGACCATCTGGGTCGCGATATCCGGCTTGTCGCCGCCGAGAGCCACATAGACCGGGGCGTTCAGCGTCGCGCCGGATTTAAGGATGCGCTCCGAGGTCGTCTGGCTCGCCATTCCGAAAACATTGGCCTGCCAGAGCCAGTCCTGCATGTCCGGATTGCCCAGCAGGAAGTCGATAAACTTGATGGCGTTGTCCCGGTTCTTGGCGCCCTTGACGAGCTGAGGACCGTCGACCCAGCCCAGCGCGCCCTCCTTGGGCAGCTGGATGTCCGCCACATGCTTGCCGGCCTTCTCGTTGATCCGGTAGGCGAGGCCGAGACTCGTCGCCTGGCCCACCACGGCCTTCCCGGTGCGGATGGCGTCGGCGGTCACGATGTCGGAGCTGGCGCTGATCTGGAAGGGCTTCAGCTCCCGCAGATAGTCCGCCGCCTTCTTCAGGGTCGGCCCGGTCATGGAATAGATCTCCGAGCGCGGCACGCCGAGAGCCAGGCCTGCCAGCGAGAGGAAATCGTCCCCCGCCCCCTGCAGGATCACCTTGCCCTTTGGGGCATCCCACAGCGACTTCCAGGAGTAGGGCGCCGGCACTTGGAACTTGTCGATGTTCCAGCAGATGCCGAAGGACGCCCACATGCTCGGGTAGAGCAGGGTCTTGTTCGGCGCCAGGATGTAGGGAAAATCGGTGTTCGTCTTGAAGATCGGCCAGAGATTCTTCGCCGCCGGTATCTCGTTGAGATCGAGCGGCTCCGTGAGGCCGGCATCATGGTAGAGAGGGCAGAACCCTGCATTCGCAAAGACGATGTCGTACTGGTCGCCGCCACCGGCCTGAAGCTTGGTGAACATGTCCTGGTCGGAGTCCGCGGCGATGCCCCGCATCGTGATGCCGGTCGCCGCCTGGAAGCGCTTCTGGATCTCCGGATCGACGTAGTTCTCCCACGCCATGACCACGACCGTGCCGTTGTCGGCCCGGGCCCTGCCGGAGGTCAGCAGCCCCCCGATCGCGAGAGCGGCGCCGGCCGAGCGTCCGACGAAGCTCCGGCGCGAGATCCCTCGCGCGGCGTCCTGAGGATTCGTTGCGTTTTTCGCCTTTGAAGGCCGCTGCCCTTGAGGTCCAGACGGTCCTTGTGCGTTCCCCGCCATCTCTAGTCCTCCCATATTTTCTATTTTTGTGGAACGTTCCAAAACTGTCGTAGCGTATCGAAGGCGACGGTCGAAGTCAAGTTCGCGCGGCGGCACGGAATACGGATCTTGATGAGCGCCGAGAAGGTTCGCCCAGGGCGCCCAAGCGGAAGCGAGGGCTCCGGCCACCGGTAGCACTTCCGGGTGGAGCGACACGCGCCGGAATGTCCGATTCCGACGCACTACCGGCGGGCAATCGATTTCACTGTGGTGCCCCTGGCCGGACTCGAACCAGCACGCCCTTGTGGGCAACAGATTTTGAGTCTGCCGCGTCTACCAATTCCGCCATAGGGGCACGGAGGCTAGCGAGATATAGGCCGGCGTGCCCTCGGTCAACTGCCCGTGGTCACGCCCGGTCACGCTCCCGCGAGCGGCAGGAGTGCCGCCTTGCCAGCGCCGCAGGCCGTCGCTAGAAGGCACCGGTGCTCCGCCGCCTCTACGACTGGACCCTTTCGCTCGCCGGCCGCCCGACGGCGGAATACTGGCTGGCGATCATTGCCTTCATCGAGAGC
>DATBBO010000126.1:0-1674 GCA_036270995.1 Dongiaceae bacterium
CCTGCTCCATTCCTCGACTCCCGGCTGGACGCCGGAGGTGCGGACCTGCTCCGCACTCGAGGGAACCGGGATCGCCGCGGCCTGGAGCGCCATCGAGCGCTTCCGGACGAGCCTGGGCGAGCCCGCTCTGGCCCTGCGCCGGGCGGCCCAGGCCAAGGCCTGGCTCAGGGCCGAGCTCTCCGACAGCCTCCTGGCGGCGCTTGCCGCCCACCCGGCGGTCCGCGGGCGGCTGCCGGCTCTGGAGGCCGAGGTTGCCGCTGGCCGGCTTCCTCCGGGCGCAGCAGCCCGCCTGCTCCTGGCGGAGTTCCTGGAAGACCCCCGGCCGGCTGGGGGTTGACGCCCGAGGGGCATTGCCTTAAAAACCGCCGGCTCGGAGACGCCCGCTGGCCATGGGGCCAGAGGTGCTCGGCGATTTTCGTCATTACAGCAAGAGGATACGGGTCATGGCTCGACGCTGCGCCATCACCGGCAAAGGCGTGCAGTACGGCCACAATGTGAGCCACGCCAACAACAAGACCAAGCGCCGCTTCCTGCCCAACCTGCAGAAGACGACGCTGCTGTCCGACGCTCTCGGCCAGCTCGTCAGCGTGCGCCTCAGCGTCAATGCGATTCGCACCGTCGAGCATAATGGCGGGCTGGATAGCTATCTGCTGGCGATCGCCGACGAGAAGCTGCCCACCGAGGCGCGCCGGCTGAAGAAGCGCATCTCCAAGGCCCTGGAGAAGTCGGCGGCCAAGGCCGCCTAGCTCCCTCCCCGCCCGATATCCGGGCGGCCCCCTCTCACCACTGGGTGAAACCGGCGAGGTTGCGGCGGCAGCCGCGCGGCGGCACAATCCGGCATCTCTGAAGGCTCAGCCCTGCAAGCAGATCCGGAGACCGCCATGATGGATGTGGAACGCCGTGCATTGGAGCGCGCCCGGCCCCTCGCCGCCGTGCTCGCCGATCCGAAGCTCGCCGCCGCCGAGGCCGCGGCGCTCGAAACCGTCACCATCGCGACGCCCTCGGGACGCCAGGCCAAGGGGGCGCTCGCCAAGCCCGCCCGCAAGGGGCCGGCGATCCTGCTGATCCATGAATGGTGGGGCCTCAACGACCAGATCAAGTCGGTCGCGGCGGAGTTTGCCAATCAGGGCTATCTGGCGCTGGCCTGCGACCTCTATGAGGGCACGGTCACGACCGATCCCGGCAAGGCCAGCGCGCTGATGGAGGCCCTCGACCAGGCCAAGGCGCGAGAGACGCTGACGGCCTGGGTCAACTGGCTGCGCAAGCATCCCGATGGCAACGGCAAGGTCGCGACCATCGGCTGGTGCATGGGCGGCGGGCTCTCGCTCGCCGCCTCGATCGACGCAGCGGTGGATGCGACCATCATCTACTACGGCAATGTCAATTTCCCGGCGGCCGAGCTTGCGAAGCTGAAGGGTCCGCTGCTCGGCCAGTTCGCCGAGAAGGACGGCTGGATCAACCACCCCATGGTCGATCCCTTCGCCGCCAATCTGAAGAAGCTCGGCAAGAAGCATGAGATCCATTGGTACGACGCCGACCATGCCTTCGCCAACCCGACCAGACAGCATTACGACAAGGCGGATGCGGCGCTGGCCTGGAGCCGAACCCTGGAATTCCTGAAGGCCAATCTCTAGCCTCCGCCGGCGACGAGACCCGCAACGCCTCTTTCGGAAG